>JALGVU010000082.1 GCA_025774545.1 bacterium
CGCGAGAGTCCGGTCGGTCCGCGGTCCGGCGCCGTCACGAGGTCTGTGATCGGCTCCAGGCCGTGGCCAAACCCGCTCGGGGTGGGACCGACGCGCACTGCGTCCGGCGAGAGGAGCAAGGTGGCACACGCCGCGGCCACGAAGATCAGGACGCGCCGCGCCCTGGTGATGTGGTAGCCTGGGCGCGGTCGGCGCCGCCTCGAACGGCGGCGATGTGGTCGCTGGATGCCCTCCGTCGTCCCCCGGCGGTGGTCCCGGTGCACCATGCTTGACCCCCTTCACGTCCGGATCGACGCGGGGCGGAGCGGTTCCCGAACTCCGGGGGGCCGCTCCGCGCCGCCGGTCCGACACTAGAACTCGTAGGTCGCGGAGACCCTCAGGACCTCGAGCGGCATCAGCATCGCCGCGTCGAACCTGAGGTGCTCGCCGATCCCGAAGCCGAGTCCGAGGTTCGCGAGAGGGATCATGATCTCCTCGGGCTCCTCGTCGTCGGAGTTGTTCATCAGAGTCCCCCGCATGACGCCGCCGCCGAGCCTCAGGACGCCGAAGTCGAACTCGGCCCCCGCCCCGTCGCTGAGCTCGACTCCCGCCACGTCGCCCTCGTACTCGAACGAGATCGAACTGAGATAGCGGCGGTACTCGAGGGTCGTGGTGAGGAATCCGGTCTTGAAGGACGCCGCCGCACCCATGTACGAGGGCAGCTCCAGGGCCAAGTCGTCGCTGTGCGTCTCCTCCGTCCGCTCGGTGAGCGTCGGCTCGGTCGGACTGACCTCGTCGAGCGCGAGCTCGCCGTCGTCGAGGTAGGTCGGCATGTTCTGCACGCTCGTGAGCTCGCCTGAGAGAGTGAGCGTCGGCGCGTTCACGTACGCGGCGTCGAGCGTCATCCAACCCATCGGCTGCCACGAGACACCGGCCGTCCAGCCGAACGCGTCGCCGTCGTACTGCCCGCGTGCGGTGTACCCGAGCTCGTTGTCCCACGGATCGCTCGGGTCGTTGAACGAGTACTCCTGGCCGGCGTAGCTCACGATGCCGTCGCCACGAAGCGACGCCGAGAGGCTGCCCGACCCGTGGTACTGGCTGAAGGAGAAGCCGGCGCCGAGCGTCGGGGCAATGGTCGTGCCCGCCGCGAACGTGACCCGGCGGATCTCGAACGCGACGTCGGCCGTCGCGTCGGCGAGCGCGCGGAGCTGGATCTCGATCTCCGAGCCGGGTTCCCCCGTGACCGACTCGGCGAAGGCCTCGAGACCGGTCTCGCTCAGATTGATCGCGATCTTGGTCGGCTGCTCGATCGCCGCTCCCGCGACGATCGGACCGAGCCTCCAGGCGACGGCGCCCGAGTCCAGATTGAACGCCTGGCCGACCTCGGCCTCGACCGTCGGGTAGACCGGATCGAGCGTCGGCGACGCCATGTCCTCGAGCATCTCGTCGATCATCTCCGCCGCCTGCTCCTCGAGGTCGATGTAGTTGCCGATGGGAACCGCGATCGGCGGCGCGGCGTCGATCAGGACGCCGCCCGTCCGGAGGAACGCGAGCCCGGCCGGGTTGCCCGTGACGGACGCGATTCGGGATCGAGCGGTGCTGATGGGGACCCCGAGCCCGTCGGGGCGCGCGCCGGCGCCGTAGAAGAACCCGAGGGAGATGTAGGCGCCCGCGGAGAAATCGCCTCCCTCGAAGGTCTGCAGGGTCTCGGACCCCTCGTCGGCGCAAACGAAGAGGGGGGCTGCGAATGTTACAATCACCACGCACGTTGCGATCGAGAGATGGCGCATCCGCCACCTCCTTTCGTGGTAGGTCCCTGAAAACACGGCGTTGTGGTATCGGGATGCCTTTTTCTGGCCGCACTGCGCATTCTATTCGTGTTGGCCTGCATGAGCCGTGCCATTCGCACCGTGGGTGCGGATTGACACCGCCGACTGCGAGCTGCTAGCCTCTCGGCGTTCTTCGGGCAGCACGGTCGCGCGCGAGAGTCGCGCCGGCGCCGCGAAGAACGGGCGCGGGTCGACCGTCGACCGTACAGTGGGGACGGTTCGGTCGAGGCTCGCGCGATCGCGCGGCTCTCTCCAGCGCGCCGGCCGTCCCCGCCGGACCGTTTCTGCCCGGCCGAGCCTCAGAGGGGGAGGACGTAAGCGTGAGTCCCGAGGAGCGTCCATGAGTCCCGACGGGAGCCCCGCCGAGCGGACCCCGAGCGTCTTCCGCGGATTCGCGCACATCGGCCTCGGGACGCTCGTGTCCCGTCTCTCCGGGTTCGTCCGTGAGGTCGTGACGGCCGCCATCTTCGGCGCCGGCACCTCGATGGACATCTTCATCGCCGCCTTCACGATTCCGAACCTGCTCTGCCGCATCCTGGGCGAGAGCGCCGTCGAGGCGGCGTTCATGCCGCTCTTCAAGGGCATCCACTCGAGCGGCGACCGGCGGCGCGCCTGGCGGCTCGCGTCGCGCACGCTGGCCGGCCTCACGATCGCGCTCCTCGCCCTCGTGCTGATCGGCGTCCTCCTCGCGCCACAGCTCGTGCGTGTCGTCGCCCACGGCTTCGAGGGTGAGGTCGCCGACGCGACCGTACGGATGACGCGCCTGATGTTCCCCTTCGGGCTCTTCATCGGGCTCGCCGCGCTCATGGGGGCGATCCTCCTCGCGTTCTCACGCTTCCGCGTCTACAGCCTCGCGCCGGTCCTCCTGAACGTCGGCATCGTCGCGGCCGTCCTGACCCTCGCGGGGCGGCTCTCGTACGTGAGCCTCGGTATCGGCGTGCTGATAGGCGGCCTCCTCCAGTTCCTCGTGCAGGTCCCGTTCGTCCGTCGGTTGGCGCGAGCGGACGGCGCCCGTCTGAGCTTCTTGGCGGCGCGGTCGAGCGATCCCGACTTCCGACGCGCGGCCGGACTCACGGGGCCGGTCGTCGTGTCGTCCGCCGTTCAGCGCGTCGGGGTGATCGTCGACCGAACGATCGCCTCGTTCCTCCTGCCTGGCAGCATCTCGTCTCTCTACTATTCGTTCCGTCTCGTGCACCTCCCGTACGCGATTCTCGCGCTCGCGGCCGGCCGCGCGGTGGCGCCGGTCCTGGCGGAGCACCACGCGCTCAAGCGGCACCGCGAGTTCAGGGAGACGCTCGTCGACGGCATCAGGATGAACCTCGTCTTCCTCGTGCCTGTGGTGCTCCTCGCGGTTTGGTTCGCGCGGCCGATCGTCGGCATCGTCTACCAGCGCGGCGCCTTCGACGAGACGGATCTCGCGATGACCTCGTCCGCGTTCGCCCTCTACGCGGTGGGCCTCGTCGGCATGGGGGCCGTCTTTCTCTTCGTGCGGGCCTTCGCGGCCCGGCTCGACACCAAGACGCCCGTCAAGGTGTCGCTGGCCGCCTTCGGGGTCGCCGCCGTCCTCAAGCTCATCCTCGTGAGAACCCCGCTCGAGCACGCGGGGCTCGCCCTCGCCAGCTCGATCGGGGAGTCGTTGCACGCCGTGATGCTCTTCGTCGCCCTGAACCGGGCGGCCGGGCGCGACGGCGCCGCCGTCGGCCTCCGCGACGTCGCCGTCCCCGCCGGAAAGGTGGCTCTGGCCGGCCTCGCGCTCCTCGCGGCCGTCTGGGCCGTCGACCGATGGGCTGGCATGCGTTTTGCTGATGAGCTTCTAGTGAACCGGATGGCGAGGGTCGTCCTCGCCGGCGGAGCCGGCGTGGGAGCCTACCTCTTCGTCTCACGGATGCTGGGACTTCCCGAGATAGGCGCGATCTTCCGCCGGGGACGGCGCGGACCGAAGGTCGTCCGGCCCACCCACTGATCGAGCACGCCGCGGCGGGGAAGCCGTCAGACGCGAGGCGGCGAAGGGAGCCGTCGCGCGCGCGGCGGGGGGAGACTCGTGGACGCGAGGATCATCGTTACCGAGAAGATCTCCGACGCGGGCATGGAGGCGCTCACGCGCTCGGCCCGCGTCGAGGCTGCGATCGGGATCGATCGCGACGCCCTGCTCGATCGGATCGGGGAGTTCGACGCGCTGGTCGTGAGGAGCAACACGATCGTCGACCGTGAGCTCCTCGACCGCGCGGAGAAGCTCAGGGTGGTGGGGCGGGCGGGCGTGGGCGTCGACAACATCGACATCCCGGCGGCGACGTCGAAGGGCGTCGTCGTCGTGAACGCACCCGAGAGCAACATCCTGTCGGCGGCTGAGCACACGATGGCGCTCATGCTCGCCATATCGCGGAAGCTGCCCATCGTCGATCGCGAGTTCAAGGCCGGACGCTGGTCGAAGGCCGTGCGCCACGGCGTCGAGCTGTTCGGAAAGACGCTCGGCATCGTCGGGCTCGGCCGCGTGGGATCGGCGGTGGCCGTCCGCGCGGCCTCCTTCGGGATGAGGCTCATCGCGTACGATCCGTACATCTCGGACGACCGGTTCAGGATGTTCGGCGCCGAGCGCGTCGTGACCCTCGAGGAGCTTCTGTCGCGGTCCGACTACGTCACCGTACACACGCCGAAGACCGAAGAGACGTACGGGATGATCGGCGACCGCGAGCTGGCCCTCGCGAGCGACGGCGTGCGCGTGATCAACACGGCGCGCGGCGGCATCATCGTCGAGGATGCGCTCGTGCGCGCCATCGAGTCGGGCAAGGTGGCTGGCGCCGGAATCGACGTCTTCGAGGAGGAGCCCGTCGAGTCGCACCCGCTCTTTCGGTTCGAGGAGGTCGTCGTCTCGCCGCACCTCGGCGGTTCGACCGAGGAGGCGCAGGTGCGCGTCGGCGCCGCCGTCGCCGAGCAGGTGATCGAGGCGCTCGAGGGACGGCTTCCCCGTTTCGCGCTCAACATCCCGGCGATCGACGCTGAGACGCTCGGCTTCATCGGGCCGTTCCTCCCGCTCGCCGACGTGATGGGGAGTCTCTACACGCAGCTCTTCGGCCTGCCGACCGAGGAGGCCGGGATTCTCTACGGCGGCGAGATCGGACGGTACCACACGGAGCTCGCCACGTCGGCGTTCCTCATGGGACTCCTGCGCACGGCGGCGGGCGACCGCGTGAACCTCGTAAACGCCGCGCACGTCGCGGAGTCCAGGGGGCTCAACGTCACGGAGTCGAGGACGGCCGATTCCGAAATCTACACGAGCGCGATCACCCTCCGAGGAAGGGACGGCGCCCGCGCCGAGCTCGTGGGAACGCTGTCCGGCGAGGGGGCGCCGCGGATCGTCGGGATCGACGGGTTCGAGGTCGATCTCGTCCCCGTCGGTGACGTGCTCGTCCTGTGGCACGACGGCGTGGTCGCCGGGCGACCCGGAATCGTGGGACGCATCGGAACTGTCCTCGGCGACGCGGGAGTCAACATCAAGAGAATGGAGGTCGGGCGGCAGGTAATCGGCGGCCGCGCGATCATGGTCATCTCGCCGGACGGCGTCGTGCCGGAGGGCACGATCGATCTGCTGACGGGCCTGCCCGAGCTGATCGAGGCGCGGCTCGTCAGGCTCGGCAACGCCGCGCGCGGCCCGGCCGGGGCGTGCTGAACGGAACACCACCGGAGGTACGCGATGAAGGACACGAGAGTCATCCTTCCCGAGAAGGAGATGCCGAGGGCGTGGTACAACGTCCTTCCCGATCTGCCGCGGCCGCTCGATCCGCCGCTCCACCCGGCGACCCAGGAACCGCTCTGTCCCGACGATCTCGCGCCTCTCTTCCCGATGGAGCTCATCGGACAGGAGATGTCCCAGGAGCCCGAGATCCCGATCCCGGACGACGTGCTCGACGTCTACTCGCTCTGGCGTCCGACGCCCCTGGTTCGGGCGTGGAGGCTCGAACGCGCGCTCGGGACGCCGGCCCGGATCTACTACAAGAACGAGGGCGTGAGTCCCCCCGGGAGCCACAAGCCGAACACGTCCGTCCCTCAGGCGTACTACAACAAGAAGGAGGGCGCGACGCGGCTGGCGACCGAGACGGGGGCCGGGCAATGGGGGAGCGCTCTCTCCTTCGCGTGCAACCACTTCGGGCTCGACTGCACCGTCTACATGGTCAAGGTCAGCTACGAGCAGAAGCCCTACCGCCGGACCATGATGCAGGTCTGGGGGGCCGACGTCTTCCCGAGCCCGAGCGGCCAGACCGACGTCGGGGCGAAGATCCTCGAGGGCGATCCCGACTGCCCCGGCTCGCTCGGCATCGCGATCAGCGAGGCCGTCTGGGACGCGGCGACGCACGATGACACGAAGTACTCGCTCGGGAGCGTCCTGAATCACGTCCTGCTCCACCAGACCGTGATCGGACTCGAGACCAGGAAGCAGCTCGAGATGCTGGGCGAATCGGCCGACGTCGTGATAGGCTGTGTGGGCGGCGGCAGCAACTTCTGTGGTCTCGCTCTGCCGTTCGTGAGGGAGAAGGCGGAAGGCTCGCCCGTTCGCCTGATCGCGGCGGAGCCCACGGCGTGTCCGACCCTGACCAAGGGGCTCTTCGCGTACGACTTCGGCGACTCGGCGAAGATGACGCCCCTCCTCAAGATGTACACGCTCGGACACACCTTCGTGCCGCCGACGATCCACGCCGGCGGGCTTC
The DNA here is from genome assembly GCA_025774545.1 of bacterium. GTDB lineage: Bacteria > Joyebacterota > Joyebacteria > Joyebacterales > Joyebacteraceae > JALGVU01. The sequence continues at coordinate 6,512 of JALGVU010000082.1, forward strand.
GCTATCACGGCGACTCGCCGATCCTGAGCCAGCTCGTGGCCGAGGGCGTCGTGGAGCCCGTCGCCTTCACGCAGAACGCGGCGTTCGACGCGGCGCTCATCTTCGCGAAGACGGAGGGGATCATCCCCGCCCCGGAGACCTCGCACGCGATCAGAGGCGTCATCGACGAGGCCGTCCGGTGCAAGGAGGAAGGGAAGGAGAAGACCATCGTCTTCGGGTTCTCGGGACACGGCCACTTCGACATGGCCGCGTACGAGTGCTACATCGCGGGCGATCTGCCGGACTACGAGATGTCGGAGACGACGATCGAGCGCGCGCTTCGCGACGCGGGCGTGACCGAGGGATAACGAAGCGCCGTCGTGTGAGCGGTCAGAGGATGCTTCGCGCGTCCGGGCTCGCCGAACAGGCGCAGGCGAGGGCCCGGCGCCAGCAAGCGGGGGAGACGACATGGGTTCATCGGTGCTCGTGACCGGCGGGGCCGGCTACATCGGGAGCATCACGGTGGAGCGGCTCACTCAGGCCGGCTTCCGGGTCGTCGTGCTCGACGACCTTTCCAAGGGGCACGGTGAGACCGTCCCCGACGGGGTTCCCCTGGTGGTGGGCAACGTCGGAGACGTCGATCTCGTGACCGAGACGCTCAAGGCTCACGAGGTGGACGCCGTGATCCACTTCGCGGCCATGAGTCTCGTGGGCGAGTCGATGGAGCGCCCGGCCGACTACTACGAGAACAACGTGGTAGCGGGAGCGAGGCTTCTTGCCGCGATGGTTGAGGCGGGCGTTGACAAGATCGTGTTCTCTTCGTCGGCGGGGGTTTACGGCGAGCCGGAGCAGGTCCCGATCCGCGAATCGCACCGGACCGAGCCGGTCAACGTCTACGGCGACACCAAGCTGATCTTCGAGCGGATCCTCGGCTGGCAGTCGGAGATGAGCGGGATCGAGTACGTCTCCCTCCGGTACTTCAACGCCGCCGGGGCCACTGAGCGATGCGGCGAGGACCACCGCCCGGAGTCGCACCTCATCCCGATCGCGCTCGAGGTGGCGGCGGGGAAACGCCCCGAGCTCACCGTCTTCGGCGACGACTACGACACGCCGGACGGCACGTGCGTTCGCGACTACATCGACGTCCGCGACCTGTCCGACGCCCACATCGCGGCCCTGGCGGCGCTCGACCGGGGCTGCTCCGGGATCTACAACCTCGGGAACGGAGAGGGCTCGAGCGTTCTGGACATCATCGAGGCCGCCCGGAGCGTCACGGGCCGGGAGATTCCCTGGAGAGTGGGGCCGCGCCGCGAGGGGGATCCTGCGCGCCTCGTGGCGAGTTCGTCGCTCGCCGAGCAAGAGCTGGGCTGGCGGCCCGAGCACCCGGAGCTCGCGGACATGATCGACGCCGCGTGGCGGTGGGTGCAGAGCCATCCCGACGGCTACGCCGGCTAGGGCGCCGGCCGCGCGGACGAGGCCGGCGGGTGAGCCGCCGGCCGACTGTCCGGCTTGACTTCGCCCCACGGCGTTGCTAGAATGCGACCTTGGCCTCACGACGTGCCGCCCTAGCTCAGTTGGTAGAGCAACGGATTGAAAATCCGTGTGTCCGCAGTTCGACTCTGCGGGGCGGCACCATCGTTGTCGTGGGCCAGATGAACGAGCTGGTGTAGCTCAGCTGGTAGAGCAACGCACTCGTAATGCGTAGGTCAGCGGTTCGAATCCGCTCACCAGCTCCATGTTCCTCTTCGATGCACGGCGGCCGCCTCAAGGGCGGCCGTCGCTGCGTTCTGGGGCCGCGCTGGCCGGGTTCGGCCACACGCCGGCCGGGTGCCGGAAGGCCGCTTCGGACCGCGCCCAGAAGGGCGGAACTGCCGCCCGGACCGCGCATCACAAGGGGTGCGAGGGTCCTTTCGAGTGCGGAAGGGCGGGAGGCGCCCGAGATCGCGTGAGAAATTGACATGTTCAGCTTCTTGTGGTATCATGGTAATAGGTGTGTATGCGTCTCCGACGTTGCGGTCCGCCTCGTGGCGCCGTGTTCGGGGCGCTCGAAGCGGTTCCGCTGCGCCGCGGCGACGTGTGCGACGGAAGACCTGTGAGGGGGGATTGCATCTCGCGGAGCCCGGTCCCCGGGAACCCGCGGGCACACGAGTGGTTCGGGCGCGCGACGAGCGCGTGCGAGGAAGGAGGCAGGAGTGATGAGCAGGTTCGCGAGCATACTGGCATCATTGGCCATCATCGTGGCGCTCGCGTCTACGGCGATGGGTGCCGTCGGCTGGTGCGGGAACATCTGGCCGAACAACGGAACTCCCTACACGTCGGCTGACGACATCGACGTCTACGTCCAGGTTTGGAAAGAGGGCGTCACCGACCAGCCGGGGCAGGGGCCCGACATCGCGGCGTCGCTCTTCTACCGCTGCACGGGCGACCCTGACTTCATCGAGGTCGCGATGACCTACAACACCGACGCGGGTAACAACGACGAGTACACCGGCGTCATCCCGGCCGGTCACGGCTGCAGCGAGATCGAGTACTACATCGTGGTGGTCGATCTGACGGACGGAGCCGAGTGCTTTGGCAACGACCAGGGCGGAGCCCCGCCGAACTTCTTCCTCCCGATCACGGAGGTGACGGCGCAGGCCGTCACGGTCACGTTCCACCTGTGCCTCACCGGCGACATCGAGACGACCGGTGCCGTCTGCGTCGTAGGCAACCAGGTGCCGCTCACGAGCTGGGGCGCCGGCGTTCCCATGTTCTTCACCTGCGAGCCGCAGAGCCCGAAGCTCTATCAGGTCGACGTGCTCTTCCCGACGGCAAGCAACCCCTACGTCGAGTACAAGTACAAGAAGGACGAGTGCGAGACGTGGGAAAGCACCGGGAACCACAGCTTCCTGATCGACGATTCCGAATCGACGATGGACCTCTGGATCGACGGCTGGGAGTGGGCCGAGCCGGACTGCCCGCCGTGCGCGAGCCCGGTCGAGGGCGCCACGTGGGGCACGATCAAGGCGATCTACAGATAACCGGGTCTGATCCTAGAAGGTAGGTCAGTTCACGAGCACGCTTCCATCAGGCCCTGGCGAGTCATCGGCGTCGGGGCCTGATGGGCGTCACAACCGCGGCGTGGCGGGGTGGGGGAGATCCCCTGCGGATCAGGTCCCGCGGCCGCAATGAGGGGGGAGACATGAGACTCCTTACGATCGCGTTGGCTCTTCTGATGCCCGTGCTGGCGTTCGCCGGCCCGAGCATTGTCGGCAGCATGCAGGCGTGGGACCCCGCCGATTCCGCGTACGACCTGGCCGTGAACGGCAACGGCGTCTGGGTGCTCACGAAGTCGCTCGATGCGGGCTTCCACGAGTACAAGGTCACCGAGACCGACGACTGGGACGGCAACGACTTCCCGGGCGCGAACCAGAGCTTCACGCTCGATGTCGCCGGCGACGTGACCTGGTTCGTCAATCTCGGCGCGACCGCGGGCGTCAAGGAGGGCGACGAGTTCGTCTTCCACAGCCCGAACCCGCCGGTCGTGGCCGGCGACTTCGTGGACGAACTCGGCGGCAACGACTGGGACCCGGCCGACACGACGACCCTGATGTCGGATCCCGACCTCGACGACGTCTGGGAGTTTGCCGCCGTGATCCCCGAGGGCAACTACCAGGGCAAGGTCGTGCTCAACAGCAACTGGGACCAGAACACGGGCGACAACATCACCTTCACGTCGGACGGCGCGACTCTGGTGACCTGGACGTACGACATGTCGAACAACACGACCACGGTCTCCACGCAGAGCGTGACGGGCCAGGCCGTGACCGTGACGTTCCACCTTTGCCTGTCGGACACGACAGT
>JALGVU010000083.1 GCA_025774545.1 bacterium
TAGTCGTACTCGTCCCCGACGTCCTCGGTGTCCTCGAGGCGGTTCAGGCCCGCGAGGGTCTCGCCGGTCGCCCTGTCGAGCACGTCGATCGTGCCGTCGGGGTGGAGGCGCACGTGGTAGAATTCGTTCTCGATCGTGTCGCCGACCGTGGTCACGCACGCGGGTGGCGCTCCCCTTTCATCCTTCGGCCGCTTCCTCAGGTAGTACTGGGCGTGTCCGATGGGCGGAAGGTCCTCCGCCACGAAGCGGACCGTGGCGAAGAGGTCGGCGGTGTCGAGCTCATCCTCTCCCCTGATGATCCCGCTGCCGAACCGCTCGAGGTACGAGCGGAACCTGTCGACGACGAGATCGTAGAAGAGCTCGGAGCGGTAGTCGACGCCCCAGAGCTGCTGGATGTAGGTGCGGTCGACGACCTCGAACGGGACGGGGCGTCCCGATTCGTCGAAGAGCGCGAACTCGTCGAGATCGATGTCGGCGGGGCGGAACACGAGGAGCCGCTCGACGATCTCGGTGCGCGACTCCGGAAGCGTGTTCGCCACGCAGATGACCGTCTCGCCGTCTCCCTCGGGAGTCGTCGCGAACGACGGGGCGAGCCGCTCGAGCGCGTCCCGGAGGAGCTGCTCCGCCGTCTGGATGACGCCCTCGAATCGAGCGATCATCTCGCGGTGGACCTCGTCGGTGCTGCAGCCGCAGATCGAGTCGTGCGGGTGGTTCTTGAGGAGGAGCTTCCACGCGTAGTCGATCGCGCCGCGCGGATACGTCTGGCCACGGACGAAGCTGCAGTAGGTCGCCACCGGCTCGAGGAAGTCCGCGAGGAGCGTCTGCGCGGTGTCGTTCAGTTGCTTGAGCGGCATGCGCGCCGACCAGACGCCAGAGAGGATGTGGTGGAGCTTGCCGCTCAGGAGCTCGCCCGAGAACGTCTTGGTCGCGACACCCGACGCGCGCAGGGCCTCGACGTAGGCCTCGAGGCCCGCGTGGTGGAACGTCGTTTCCGGGAACGCGGCGCGGAGGGCAGCGAGCACCGGCCCGAGGTCTTTCTGGGGCGGGTCGAAGAGGCCCGCGACCTTCTCGACCGCGAGGTCGGGGACGACGTGCCTCTCGGTCAGCGCGTACCAGTGTTCCGGATAGCCGAGCCCGGCCGCGTTGTAGTAGCCGCCGCACTGGTTGATCGCGAGGACCTCGCTTCCGTCGGGTGCGGCCCACGTGTACTCGCTTCCCATCTCGTCGATCTCGTCGCCGTTTCCGCGGGTGTAGACGAACGAGTCGATCCCGGCCAGCCTCAGGATCTGCGGCATCTGCGCGACGTGTCCGAACGAGTCGGGCATGTAGCCGACCTTCTGCGCGCGGCCGAACGTCGCGGCCACGCGGTGGCCGAACACGAGATTGCGGACGGTCGCCTCCGCGCTCACGAGGAACTCGTCGGGGAGGATGTACCAGGGGCCGACCGAGAGCCGCCCGTCGTCGACGAGGCCTCTCACGCGGTCGCGGTCCTCGGGATGGATCTCGAGGTAGTCCTCCAGCACGATCGACTGCCCGTCGAGGAGGAAGTGCTCGAAGGCGTCGTCGTTCTCGAGCAGGTCGAGGACGCGCCGGACGACGCCGACGAGGCTGATCCTGAACCGGTGGAAGGGCTGGTACCACTCCCGGTCCCAGTGCGTGTGGGACACGAGGAAGGCCAGGCGCGGGGCATGTCGCACGCGTGTCTCCTTGGTGAAACCTCGTTCGCGGCCGTTGCCCGCGGTCGTCCATGCGGGCGTCGCTCGCGGTCGTCCAGGGCGGCCGGTCCGCGAGGCCGTCCCTCGGGGGCCTCCTGTGCCTCCGCCGGCTCAGCTCTCGCAGGCGGCGAGGAGCTTCCCGATCGTCGTCGTGGCGAGGCCGACGCAGGTGTCGGCCGCGCCGTAGTAGACGAGGACCTCAGAATCCGGGCGCGCGCAGCCGTCCGCGTCGAACGCCTCGACGATCATCCCGCTTGGGAAGACGACGTTCGGGACCTGCCCGACGAGCTCGTAGGGCTCGCGTGGTTCGAGGACGTTGTCCCTGCTGCGGGCGACGACGCTCCCGGGGTCCTCGAGGTCGAGAAGAACGACGCCGGCCTGGTAGATGCTCGCGCTCGCGAAGTGCGTGGCGATCCCGTGGTAGACGTGAAGCCACCCCTCGCGCGTCCTCACGGGGGGCGGACCGGATCCTATGCGTTCGTCCCAGTAGTGGAGGCGTCCGCGTAAGACCTGTGCGCGGGGTGTCCACGACACGAGGTCGGTCGACTCGGAGAGCACGATCGTATCGCCGGATGTGACGCCGTCCTCGAGCCGCGTCGCGTTCGGCCGGTCGAGGCGAAGGAACTTCCCGCCGAACATCTCCGGGAAGAGCACGCCGTTTCTGACGTCGGGCGCCTCCCCCGCTCCGAGGAACTCGAACGTCGAGAAGTCGTCGGTGCGGGCGACGCCGAGCCGGCACCCCGCGTCCGTGTCGATCGCGACCACGACGTAGCAGGTGTCGCCGATCATCGTCAGGCGCGGGTCGTAGACGTGGTGGACGGTCTCCCCCATCGCCTCGATTCCGCGGAGCCGCACGGGCTCGCGCTCGATCTCGAAGTTCCTTCCGTCTCTGCTCGTCGCCATGAGGAGATGCGTTCGCCGTCCTCTCGTCTGCACGCGGAGCATGAGGCGGTACGCGTCGCCGACCTTGACGGCGCCGGGGTTGAAGACCGACGTCGCGTCGACGATCTCGGGTGGAACGTCGGGGACGTCGTCACGCGTGATGATCGGGTTCGCGGGGTGGCGCTCGAGGATCAAAGGTCTTCCCTCCATCCAATCACGTGGCTCGACACGCGCCGGTAGCCGAGGTGATCGTCGTCGTCGCGCCGGATCCCGGCCCGGTCGCTACGTCGCGCCGTCCCCGTCCCTGTCCTCGCGGATGACCATCCCGTCGTCGTGCGTGTCGCGCTTCATCTCGGAGAGCCTCCGGAACATGCGCGCGATGTCCCGGAACCCGCCGATCGTGAACCAGACGATGACGAAGATCGACATGACGACCTGGACGTAGAAGTACTTCTGCCAGAAGCTCGCCCATGCGACGTCGTCGACCTGATGGCGCAGGTTGTAGATCGTGCCGGCGACGAAGATCGTGAACCAGATTGCCGTCTGCGCGTAGGTCGCGATGTAGATCGTCTTGTCGACCCGCGTGAATTCCTTCCCCATTCCCAGGATGCGCCATCCTCGCGTCGGGGCCGCGTTCACGATCTCCGTCTCCTCGGCGACCGCGTGCTCTCCCCGGTGCAGGATTCTGTCGAAGTCGGCGACGCGCCGCGGTCCCAAGAGGGAGACGAGCACGTAGAGCACGCTCGAGGCCCCCATCGCGACGGCCCAGTACTGCTGGCCGTTGATGTTGTAGAGCCAGCGGAGAACCTCCCAGCCGATCTCCCCCATCCTCGAGAGGTCGAGAGGCACCGCGCGGAAGAGCGTCTCAGGCAGCCGGTGGATGAGGATGCCGCCCACGGCGATCGTCGATCCGGTGATGAGCGCCGTCCACGCGGCCGCCGCGGTCCCGCGCTTCCAGTAGAGGCCGCCGATGATGACCGCGCCCGACCCGCCGGCGAAGATCGCGCCCGTGATCGCGAAGAACAGGAAGATGTACTCGCTCTGCTGGAAGAGCAGGCTGAAGAAGAAGATGAAGATCGCGACGCCGAGGATCGAGAGCCTGAGGAGCCTGAGATGCTCCTTTTCGGTCAACGGCTTCTTCCTGAGGGGCATGACGACGTCCTGGATCAGGATGCTGCCCCACGAGTGGAGGTACGTGTCGTGCGTGCTGATGAACGCGGCGAGCATCACGGCGGCGAACGCGCCCACGAGGCCGACCGGCAGGAGCTTCGTCAGGACGACGGGCCCGCGGAGCTGGCTCCGCATCGCCTCGTTGCCCACTCCCTCGATCACGCCCTGGACGCTCGCCGCGAGCCCCGAGAAGTCCGGGTGGTGCATGACCGTGTAGATGATGATCGGAACGAAGAGGATGAAGAGGCCCTGCGGGAATCCCTTCCAGTTGCCGAGGACGCCCGCCATCTTGGCCTCGTGCGCGCTCCTCGCGGAGGCGTTGTATCCCTGTGTTCCCTGCCACGACATCGCTCCGTAGATGACACCGAAGATCCCGATCAGGAAATACCAGAAGTTGAAGTCCTCGACGTGGCTCGTCTTGAACGGGTTGATGAGTGAGGCCTCTTGGGGCGCCATCGCGAGCGCCTCGATGATCTGCGTCCAGTCGACCTGCACGAAGAGGTAGAGGACGATGATGACGAAGACGACGTTGACGAAGAGGCCCTGGGCGAAGTCGGTGACGATCACGGCGATCTGGCCGCCCGAGAAGACGAAGAAGAGCGCGATGCCGAGGAGGACGATCATGACGATCGGGAAGGTCGGCACCGCGAGCCCGAGGAGCGGGATGCTGGCGGGCAGTCCGCAGAAGTAGATGAAGAACCGCGCGCCGACCGCCGGGAAGATGCCGAAGTTGATGAGGCCGGAGAGGAACGCGATGAGTCCGGCGAAGATCCGGAAGTTCCGGCTGTAGCGCCGCTCGAAGAACTCCGCGAGCGTGAGCGCCCGCGTCCGGCGGAAGCGGTAGATCACCCAGCCCGAGACGGTGAGGACGAGGATCACGACGCTCATCGTGAAGCCCCACCACGTCATCGAGAACCCGGCGATGTAGTTCATCTCGAGGAGGCCGACGATCGTGATGGCTCCTAGCCCCGCGATCCCCGAGGCGACGCTGACGGCGTACCGCCCGGCCGTCCGTCCGGCGGCGAGGAAGTCGGCGACGCTCTTCATGTAGTTCCGGCTGAGCAGGACGCCTGAGACCATCACGCCGAGGATGGCGACGACGATTCCCCAGTCGACGGGGGCCATGTTCATGCGACATCCCCTTCCGCGGTCCGAGCAGAATCGCCAACCGAACGGCCGGGTCCGCAGTCTTCGCTAGTTCCTCGATGACCCGCAACAGCGCTTGTACTTCTTCCCGCTTCCGCAGGGGCACGGGTCGTTGCGCCCCGGCTTCTCGGCCCGAGCGCGCTCGACCGCCGTCTCGTCCAAGCACGGATCGCGTTCCCTTCTCCAGAAGTCGTACAGCGCGACCGCGATGTCCGGGAGTCGGTCGGCGAGTCCCACGAAGAGCCTCGGCTCCTCATGGATCATGGCGTACTCCTCGTTGTCCTCGTTCGACGCCAGCGCCATGATCGGGAACATGAGGTGCTCGATGCGGGTCGCGATCTCCTCGGCCCAGAGGTCGATCTGGAGACCGGCGCCTCTCATGAACCCGCGACACCATCCTCGGGCGAGGTTCTCAGGCTCACCTGTCCCGCTCGGTGTCGCGAGAATGGGTTCGAACCGAGACGACCCTTCGGCCAGCCTGCGCGAGATGTCGTTGTAGAGGAGCATCAGGGAGTCCACCGTCGCTGCCAGCTGCTCCTCGGACTCGAATCCGGATTCGCCGCCACCCCACACGAGCGGCACCCACACGCTCGGCATGACGAGCTCAGGATTGCAGATGAGCGCCGTGAGGAAGCCGTGTAGCTCGTCAAGCCGCATGCCCCGCTCGCGGCACACGTCCGACGAGAGGAACTCCTCCAGGGATCGACGCACCCTGGGAGTGAAGCGCGCCGCCTTCTGGCTCGTCATCGCCGGATCCTCCTTCCGCGTACCCCCGATCATACGGGAGGGCGCCTAGTCCGACCGAGAGCGCCACGAGCGGCCGTCGTGCATGATGGAGAGCGTCGTTCCGTCCCGCGCGAAGACGCGGGCCTCGAACGTGCTCGGGGTCACCGCGATCTCGGGCGGCCAGCTCGTCGGCACGGACGCGTCCTCGAGTCCGAGCGCCGTGGTGTCGTCGGTGTACGCGCCGGTCCTGCCGTGGTGCGTCCTCTCTCTATAATAGACGGTCCTGAGGGCCCACTCCGCGGGGGCGAGCCAGTCGCCCTCGGGTGCGGCGTCGGGTCCGTGGTCTCCGGGCGCCCCCACGAGGCCTCCCCCCTCGCTCTCGCGCGCCTGCGCGAGGCCTTCCCCCTCGTCCACGAATCGCACGCGTCCCCACATCTCCGGGTAGTGCATGTTGACGAGTCCCTGCGGAGACCAGACCCAGTTGTCCTCCGGGAGTGGCCGGCCGGTCTCGGGATCGGTGAGCTTGACGTGCTCCCCGTCCCGCGCCTCCGTCCGCCACTCGACGCGCGAGAAGTTGACGCGCCACACGTCCCCGTCGCGGGGCGGGGCGGGTCCGTGCGCGCACTCCTCGAGCGCGGCCCACGGGATCGCGAGCTCGATGCTCCAGCCGACGTCCGTGTCGCTCGGGTCGTTCAGCGTGCCGTCGATCCCGATGCCGGTCATGAGTCCCCGGATGTCCCAGGAGTCGATCGCCGTGCCGTCGTCTCGGTACGGCTTCGTGAGGAGGAGATCCCACTCGGTCCCGAGCGCGTTCACCTCGAGTTCGTAGTACTCGTGCGTGTCGCCGTCGGGATCGATGAAGACCTCGAAGTCGTTGTCGTAGAAGATGACGGAGTCGCGCTTCCGGAGCTTCGCCCAGACCCGCGGCTCCTCCATCTCGGCGGCAACGTAGAAGTGCGTCTCGTCCCAGAGCATCCTCGCGCGCGTGCGGAACCGGGGTGGAGGCTTCGCGGCGCCCTCGATGTCGACGAAGTCGTCGGTCCACGAGGCCCCTCCCCACTCCGCCTCGTCGATCGTCCCGTCGATCGCGATCGGCGCTTGGGCCCTTCGGCAGACGTACCCGAGGGGCGCCCACGGGATCGCGGGCTCGGGGAACTTGTAGCCGGGATCGGGCGCACCCGCGCACGCCACGATCGGGCAGACGATGAGAAGCGCGGCGAGCGCCCGGCACGCGGGCCGTCGGGTCGTGCGTCGCTGTCTCTGACGTTGTTCTCTCATGCGTCGCTCCTCGTCCACGCGCCTTCTCTTCCCGCGGCTCATCACTTTATCCTGAAACAGACGATCCCGAGGTTCATGTCGCGGCACGCGCGAAGCGCGTCGGCCGGATCGGCGAGGCCGGGTCCCCACTTGACGGAGAACCGGAACTCGTGGAAGCCGCCCAGGCTCGCGGCGAAGTTGGTCTCCCAGTAGTTCGTCATGAGCCACGCGTAGACGTGCGCCGGGTCGTTTGCGAGCGCGGGATCGCCTGCAAGGCGCCTCTCCCCCGGCTCGAGCCTCCCGAGCTGGACGAGGTGCCCGTCGCGCGTTGCTACGGCGAGGCCTCGGTCACCCGAGACGATAGCAAGGCCCTCCTGGATGCTGTAGAAGTCCGTGAGCGTCCCCGGGATCTGGTCGACGCGTGGCCGGACGGCCGCGCCCGCCTTGTCGAGCCAGAGCGCGCCGTCTTCGCCCACCGCGAACGGGAGCGAGACGTAGACGTTCTCGGGCTCCCACACGCTGTCCTTGTGAAAGCGCACGGCGACGTCGACGCGCGGCTCGGCGACGTGCGCCCGAAGCTCGACCAAGTAGGTGCTCATGCCCGGCACGCCGTAGTCGAGCGTCGTCGAGACGGTGGCGTCGCCGGCGTCGGTCCCGCTCGAGCCGACGAGACAGCCCGGCGTGCGGCGTGCGTTCTCGCCCTTCCGGTTCAGGCGCATCTTCCCCCGCACCGAGCAGATCTCGTCGCGGCCGGGCACCGGCGTCACCTCGTAGACCGGGGTGAAGGCCTCGTGCCCGCGGTCTGGGCGGAGGAGCTCGCGGCCCGTGACGCGGTCGAGCCACCGGACAACGCCGTCGCCCGCGCGCCACTCGATGCGCACGAACGGGGTCTCGAGCGCGCCTTCGTCCTCGGCGTGCGTGGGCCACCGGCCGGCTCCGTCGACGGCCGAGATCTCGAACGTCCGCTCCTCGCCCGCCGCGAGCCTCACGGGCGCGCTGTATTCGCCCCCGAGCGGCGTGTTCGCGAGCTGCGAGGGGAGCCGCTCGCCCGTCGCGGTGTCCGTGACCTCGGCGCCCCGGTCGAGTCCGAGTTCGTGGAACTCGTAGTGCCCGACGAGAAGCCTCGCCAAGCCGCTCACCGGGTGATCGAGCGGATTCACGGCGCGGTAGCGAAGCGGCGTGCCGACCGCGAGGCCGGCCGCGCCGAGACCTGCGAGCGTACCGTCGAGAAGCGCCTCGACCGCGTCGTGGGCGCGCGCCGCGTTCGCGCGATTCCGCTCCGCGATCGAGCGGACGAGCGGGTGCCACGGGTCGGACATCGCGACGGCGTGGCTGAAGGTGTGCTCAGCGTAGAGGATGAGGTCGTCCTCGATCGAACGGGCGTTGGGCAGCCCGGTCGACCGCGTGTCGGGCGGCTCGGTCGGCCGCGCGTCCGGAGGTCCCTTCGCGCTGCCGTGGGCCGCGAGCGCCCTGGCGAGCCCGAACCTCCGCTGTGCCTCCCGGAAGAGCGCGGTGCTCGTGGCGTCGGCGGAGGGTCCGTCCGACCACCAGTCGGGCCAGTCGCCACGGTGGCACGGGATCTCACCGGGCTCGTCCCGCAAGCGACGGAAGAAGCTCGAGAGCGTCGTCATCTCGATCCTGGTCTCGTCGCCGTGCGCCTCGTTCCATCGCTCGATGAAGTCGACGATGAGCGGGCTCGGCGGCGCGTTGTCCGAGCGGAGGCCGGAAGCCATGACGGGCACGAAGTCGTACGGGTAGCCGTCCTGCTCGAGACCCCCGAGGTACCGCGGGATCCTGATCTCGGCGACCGCCCAGTTGTCCGAATGAACCGTCCCGGCGTCGCACTCGTCCTTCGTGAGGTACGAGGAGACCGCCGCGGGAACGAGGCCCAGCTCGTTTCCGAAATGGTAGTGCTCCCCGTTCCACACGAGCACGCGGTCGCCTCGCGGAGTCTCCCACCAGAAGGGAACCTGTTTCCTTCCGAGCGGGTACATGCCGTGGTGCGTGTGGACACACGCGAAGAGGTTCTCGACGCCGTGATCGACGAGGGCCTGCGGGAATCCCCAGCTCGCGCCGTTGACGTCGGCCGTCATGGCCGAGTCGACGCGCACGCCGATCGAGCGCCCGAAGTCGGCCGCCCGCCTCGTCACGGTCCGGAGGAGCTCGTCCCCAGCAAGCTCGTTCAGATTGAGGTAGCTGCCCGAGACTCCGACGTCGCCGGCAGCGACCGCGCGCCGGAAGGCCTCGATCTCCGAGGGCGTCCCCTGTTCGAGGAAACGCTCGACGGTCCAGAACGTCTCGCACTGCCAACGGAAACCGTCGAAGTGCGGACCCCGCCTTCCGCGGCTCTCCTCGATGATCCGGAGGGCCTGCCGGATGAAATCGGCGTGCCGACGCTCGAGGCGCCCCTGGAGCTCGGTGTAACCGACGTCCGTGTGCGTGTGGTGGATGAGGTAGAGCGTCTTCACGCGCCCGTCCTACTTCAGGATGATCGTTCGGTTCCTCGCGCTCTCCTCGGCGAGCAGGAGGGCGCGAAGCTCTGGCCAGAGGTCCTGCGGCACGGTCACTGCCGTGATCTCGAGCGTACGTTCGACCTCGATCCACTCGTCGTCCTCCGTGGCCGTCACTCGGAAGGCGCCGACGTCGTTCTCGATCTCGCGATCGTCGGGAACACGCACGACCTCGCTCTCCCCCTTCTTCAGACGGAGGGAGACCGTCTGGCTCACGACGGAGTGGGGCAGGACCCGCGACTCGCGCTGCTCGTGATAGACGCGGACGTCGGCAGGCAGGCTCGCAGCGGCGCCGCCCGCCGGATCGCCGATCGTGAGGACGGTCCTTCCGAGATCGTCCTCCTCGGGGGCCTCGAGGGAGAGCATCGCGCCGCCCCGCACGTGCGCGGGTTCGAGCGCAAGTTGTACTCGGTCATGTCGGCGCCGTCGAGCACCGACGAGACGACGCGACCGAGATACGAGCTCGACTCGTCGCCGAGCCCGACGAGGCTCGCGTGCGGCGACAGCGTCCCGCGGGCGTCGAAGAAGCACGTGCCCGTCCAGCCGCCCTCGTCCTTGGGCTCGAGGGTCAGTTCGAGCCTGAGTTCGCCGTTCTCGAATCCCTCAGGTCCGTACCCCACGTGAGGCTCACTGCTTCCGATGTGTGACCACACCGTCCGCCGCGCGAGTGGCGACAGGCCGTGGGTCAAAGCGCCGCTCGACGGATCGAAGAACGCAGCGAAGCTGTCCGAGCGGTTGCCCCGCACACGGAGCGACACCCCCTCGAACCGCGAGAGCCCCGGCACCGCGGCATCGACGACGGCGCCCTCGGCCGCGCGGAAGATGAGGTCGGTGCCGCAGCCTGCTTCCTGAAAGAGCGCGGTCGCGAGCACCGCGCGGTCGAGACGGTGGCCGTAGGCGGTCTCCCACGTCCGCGAGGCGGCCCGAGGCGCGAATCGCCAGAAGCGGTCGTCGTAATTGACGGACCGCGTCGTCTCGCGGATGAACGCCGCGACCTCGTCGGCCTTGGCCTCGAGCGTGGGGACGTGTTCGAGCCGCTTCGTCAGCGTGTCGGCGAGCTCCACGCTGAGCGCGAGCGTCCCGTCGAGGTTCGCGGAGAACCGGTCGCCCAGCTCGCCCCAGCTTCCCCACGTGGACCAGACGACGTGCGGCTGATGCGAGGCGGGGTCCGGGGTCAGTGGTCGCGGAAGGCGGCCGACGGTTCTCATGCTCCACGTGCGGGTCGTGAACGTCCCGCCGTTCGTCTCGACCACGATCGGATCGGGCGCGCCGTTCGCCGCGGCGAACGAGAACGGGGACCCCGAGGGCGCTGAGACGGAGTAGACCACCTGGACCGCCGGGTCGTCTCCCGGGAAGATCCACAGGCCGTCGGCGGCGGTCCCCGCGGGACGCCTCTCGGTGATCCTGTACACTGTCTCCATGATGCACGGGATCTCCACCCCGTCGTGGAGGAGCATCGTCTCCCTCATGTTCGTGTAGTCGTCCGCGCTCTGGATGGCGAAGGGGATCGTCTCGACGATCGCGGTCGGGTTGAGTTCGCGCTCGTGCGGCCACCATCGGCCGTCCATCCACGTGCGGAGTGCTGTGACCTCGAGCGTCGACGTCGCGGAATCGTACGGGACCCTGAGATCGGCGTACCGTTCGATCCCAAGCTCGGTCGAGATCCAGACGATCTCGTGGAAGGTCGTCGTCCTCTCGCCTGGCCTGAGTTCGATCGAACGGGATTCCAGGAGCACGACCGCGTCCATGCTCTCGAGGTCGACCCACGCGCGGGCGGCGGCCATGAGCTCGCCGACGTCGTGAACACCGTCGGCCGCGGCCGGCGCGGCCGGAACCGCGGAGGGGACCGTCGCGATGAACGCCAGGGCGAGCACGGGAAGAAGGGCTCGGCGGGTCATCGGTCACCTCCCTTCTCCACGCGGTAGAGGGCGTCGCCCCACTCCCGCGCCTCGTCGATCGCCTTCTTGAATCCCCCGTAGCCATCGGGCGGGATCTGCCGGCGCTTCACGCGGGCGCGCTGCGTGACGACGAGGTCTCGCCCGTCCATCTCGCTTCCGCCCTCGAACGAGGCGTACGTCTCGTCGATCTCCTCGGCCGTCGGCGGCTCGTCGACCGCGTACCCGTCGGGGAGCCGGATCGTCTCGGTGCCTTCGAGGAGCTGCGTGAACCAGAGGAAGAGCTCGGTCTCCCGTTCCTCGTCCCACTCGGAGGCTCCCGCGCGGAAGAGCCAGCCGCTTCCGAGGGTCACGGTCATCATGGGGCTTCGGAACTCGAGCCCGCCGTCGACCGGAAGCGCGAAGTCCGGCACCCGGTACTCGACCTCGATCCACATGTCCTGGCTGAAGTCGTCGACGCGGGGATGATCGTAGCGCGCCACCTCGACCCCGTCTCCCATCGACGACAGGAGACGGGCGACGTCGTGGCGAACGTCGACCATCCTGCTCCCGCTCACCACGTTTCTGAGCCGCGTGTCCATGACGCCGGCGCCCTCGAACCGGAAGGTCCCGGCGAGCGTCCCGTCGTCCGAGAGCTGCGCTCGGTGCGTGATCGTGAGCGGCGACTCGCCGGCCGGGCTGAACGGAATCGTCGCGAGCGGCTCACCCTCGGACGTCCCGACGAGGTACTGCTGCTCGGTCTCGTACTTCGACCAGATCTCGTTGTAGTAGGGCACCCACGTCGGGTCGTACATCTCGAACGACCCGTCGTCCTGCCTGAGCGCGCAGACGCAGTGGTTGAACTGGTCGGCGGGGACCTCGTCGATCCGGCTTCCGGCCATCGTCATCGCGCCGTACGAGTCCATGCCCGCCGCGCGCATCATCGTGATGAGCATCCCGGCGATGTCCTTGCAGACCCCGCTTCGCTGCTCGAAGATCATCTCGCCCGAGTGCAGCGTGAACCCCTCGCCCTCCCCCATCGTCTGGCCGCTGTACCGGATGTTCTGGGCGACCCAGTGCACCAGGGCCGCAGCCTTTTCCTCCTCGGATGCCTCGGTGAGCCCCGCCTGCTCGAAGATCTCCTCCACCTTCGCCTGGACCGCGGGCGTCACCGCGAATTGCCCCTCGTTGACGTCGAAGAACCAGCGGCTCTTCGCCTCCCAGCTCTCGACCGTCGCGAGCACCACCTTGGGCGCGTCGTCGCTCGCCGAGGCCTGGCGCGGCTCGTACGGACGGGCCGGCAGGTCGACTCCCCACCACGCGTAGCGCGTGCTGTCGGCCGTGTAGCTCGTGCTGGCGAAGAGCGGGCCGTTGTAGGTTTCGGAGTGGAGTCTCTTGCTCGACGGGATGACGACCTCGTAGCGCTGCTCGATGATCGGCACCGAGGCCGAGAAGTGCACGATGTCGAAGTACTCGCCGGGCATCGGCGGGACGTACTTGTCGTCGTCTGGAGCGTCGCCGGCGTCATCGGTGCGGGCCGTTCCGGCGTCGGCGGAACTCGCGGCTCCCGCGTCGGTGAATCCATCGGCTCCCGCGCCACCGACGTCGGTCCCCCCGTCGTCGAGGAGCGCGTAGCTGTAGCCTTTCCGGAACGTGACGATCTCGATCCCGTC
The DNA here is from genome assembly GCA_025774545.1 of bacterium. Taxonomy (GTDB): domain Bacteria; phylum Joyebacterota; class Joyebacteria; order Joyebacterales; family Joyebacteraceae; genus JALGVU01. The sequence continues at coordinate 12,954 of JALGVU010000083.1, forward strand.
GTTCACCCGTAGCCGCGGTAGCTGGAGCGTCTTCACGCGGGCGTTCCAGTAGATCGCCGACTGGGGAGCGGGAAGGTCGTGGACGTTCGACACGTCGACGGGGATCCTCTCGTCGCCGCGGATGACGTTGACCTCCCTGACATCGATGAAGCTGCTCCACGGCTCGTAGCGCCATCGCCGGACGGACATGTTCCGGCACGCCCCGGCTGTCAGGACCTTGTAGAGAACGTAGTCGTTGGTGTAGGTGACGCCGGTCTCCTTCACGCGGTTCACCGATCGCTCGTAGACGATGACGTGGTCTGCGCCCTCGTGCTCGTCGGCCTCTCCGGCATCGGCGAGACGCGTGAAGGCGGTCGGCGGCGGACTGTCGCCCGGCGGCAGCGTGTCTCCGCATCCGTCCGTCGCAGCGTCGTCGGCAGCGGTCGCGCCGGCAGACATCCCGAGCGCGACGCACGCGAACAGCGCGAGAACGATCGTTCTGCGATCACGGTCTGGCATTCGCTTCCCCCGTGTTGAGCCGTCAGTAGTAGAACTCGTTCGTGAGCACTCTTCCGGATTCTGTTACCTCGACGCCCTCGAGCTCGAGGAGCGCGCGCTTCATCGCCGAGCCGCCCTGGTAGCCACCGAGGTGTCCGTCTCCGAGAATCGCGCGGTGGCACGGGATGACGATCGGAAACGGGTTCCGGGCGAGCGCCGATCCGACGGCTCGCGCCCCGCCCGGGACGCCCACGACCTGAGCGATCCGCCCGTACGTGCTGACCATGCCTCGCGGGACGCCGTGTTCGGCCAGAACGACGCGGCGCTGGAAGTCCGAGCAGAGCTCCAGCGCCACGAGATCGAGTTCGAAGCTCAGCGCCGCGCCCTCGAGAAAGGCCCCGATGCGATCGCCGAGCTCGGCGACCGCCGGGTCCGACCCCCGAGCCGTCGCGCCGAAGGCGCTCCGCACGATCTCCTCGGAGGAGGTGCCCTCCCTTGACAGGACGACGCGGTGAACCCTCGGACCCTCCGCGCCTTCCTTCCAGACGATGCTGAAGGGACCGAAGGCGGAGGGCCTGCTCAGGTGGAGACACGGACCCATCGGCTCACCCGGCCTCGGCCCGGGCCGCCGCTCCGACCGTCGCGCCGCGCCTCGCGGCACGACGCTTCCAGAACTTGAGGATCTCGAAGGCGGCGAGGAAGACCCCGGCGGCCCCGAGCACGTGGAGCCAGTCGACGAGCGACAGGCGTGCGAATCGGAGGAAGTCGCTGATGCCGGGACCGTACACGCCGACGAAGATGAGGACGACGGAGCCCGCGATCGAGAAGAGCAGGATCCGGTTCGTCCAGAAGTTCCGGTTGAAGACCGTCGTCCGCTCGTGTCGGCGCGAGAGGATGTTGGCGAACTGGCAGTACGCGATGGTGAGGTAGCTGATGGTCGTAGCGCGGGCGTACAGGACCGCGTGATCGGCCGTCTCGGCGCTCTCGACGGTGAGCGTGATGCCCTCGCGGAACATGAAGAGGGCGAAATTCGCGAACGCGAGCGCGCCGATCAGAACCCCGAGGGAGACGATCTCCGAGGCCGTGAACTTGTTGATGATGTGGTCCCTGAGATTGCGGGGCTCCTCCGTCATGATCGTGTCCGTGGGGGGATCGTAGGTCAGGAAGGTCAGCGGCATGATCTCGGCGAGGAGGTCGATGGCCAGGATCTGGATCGCGAGGATGGGAATCGCCCAGTTCTTGAGCGACACCGCGGCGAGCCCCAGGAGGACCACGACGAGTTCCGCCGCGTTCGTCGTCATCGACGCGAGGACCGTCTTCCGGAGGTTGGCGTAGATCGTCCTCCCCTCGCGCACGGCGTCGACGAGCGTCGGGAAACTGTCATCGAGGAGGACCAGTTCGGACGCCTCCTTCGCAACGTCGGTGCCGATCCGTCCCATCGCGACGCCGATGTCGGCGCGCTTCAGGGCGGGAGCGTCGTTCACGCCGTCGCCCGTCATCGCGACGACCTCACCGGAGTCCTCGAGGAGCTTGACGATCCTGAGCTTGTCCTCCGGGTCGACGCGCGAGAAGATGAGCGCGCTCTCCTGCTTCATGACCTCATCGAGCTCGCCGTCGGTGATCTCCTTGAGCCTGCGGCCCGTGATCACGCGCGCGGTCTCGCCCGACTCCGCGAGCCCGATCTCGTTCCCCACGGCCTCCGCCGTGATGGCCTGGTCGCCCGTCATGATGAAGGTCCGGATGTGCGCGTCGTGGCACTCCCCGATCGCCTCCCGGACGCCCTCCCTCGGTGGATCGATCATCCCGACGAGGCCGAGGAAGATGACGTCCCGCTCCACCTCCTCGGCGGTGTAGTCCTTCCCGTCGGGATCGAGCGGGCGGTAGGCGATGGCGAGCACGCGGAGCGCCTTCTTCGAGAACTCCTCGTTGACGGCGAGGACCCTCCGCCTGTCCTCCTCGGTCAGCGGCACGGCCTTGCCGTCGCGGTAGATCGACCGGCTGATCGAGAGCACGCTCCCGGGCGCGCCCTTCATGGCAAGCTGTTGCTGATCGCCGAGCTGGCGCACCGAGCTCATCCGCTTCCGCTCCGAGTCGAACGGGAACTCCTGAAGCTCCGGGTTCTCCTCGTCCTCGATCGGCGAGCGCGTGCCGAGCTTCGTCGACATCGTGACGAGCGCGGCCTCCGTGGGATCGCCGATGGGGTACCAGCCGTCGTGCTCGTCGTCGGGCTCGTGGATCTCGGCGTTCGACGCCATCGTCGCGGCGTCCATCATGATCTCGATCTCGTCGATCCCGTCCTGCGTGAGAGCGTTGCCGCCGGCGTCGAGAATCCCGCCCTGGGGCTCGTATCCGATCCCCGTCATGGAGAAGCGCTTCCCGTTGAACCAGATCGACGTCACGGTCATCTCGTTCTTCGTGAGCGTGCCGGTCTTGTCGGTGCAGATCACGCTCGTCGAGCCGAGCGTCTCGACCGAGGGCAGGCTCTTGACGACGGCGTTCCGGTCCGCGAGCCGCTTGCTGGTCGTCGAGAGCGCGACCGTCACCTGCGCCGGGAGCGCCTGCGGAACGAGCGCGACCGCGATACCGAGCGCGTAGACCATGCTCGTGAAGAGGCTGAATCCCTGCCAGAGCGCGACGCCGAAGAGGAGGCCCCCGATCACGATCACGGTCAGCGTGAGCCACCTCGCGAGCGATCCGAGCTCCTTTTCGAGCGGCGACTTCGTCTCCTCGGTCTCCTGCGTCATGTCCGCGATCTTGCCCATCTCGGTGTCCATCGCGGTCCGGACGACGACGCCGGTCGCGCTTCCCGAGGCGACGGTCGTTCCCATGTAGGCCATGTTGTTCCGGTCGGCAAGGACCGAGTCCTCCGGAATCGCGTTCGACCCCTTGCCCTGTGGCGTCGACTCGCCGGTCAGGGAGAAGTCGTTCGTCCGGAGATCGAACGACTCGACGATGCGGACGTCGGCCGGGATCTTGTCTCCGGCCTCGAGGCGCACGACGTCGCCTGGGACGAGCTGGGTCTGCGGCAGCTCGGCGAGCTCGCCGTCCGAGACGACCTTCGCCGGGGACTGGATGAGGCTCTTCAGGCTCTCGAGGATTCGGGAGATCTTGTACTCCTGGACAAACCCGATGACCGCGTTGATGGCGACGATGACGACCATGACGGTCCCGTCGCGGAAGCTCCCGATGGCGAACGAGATCGTGGCCGCCACGATGAGCACGATGACCAGGAGGTCTCGGAACTGCGAGAGGAAGATCAACCAGGGCGGCGACCGGAATTCCGCGGTGAGCTCGTTGGGACCGTGCTCCGCGCGGCGCCTGCCCGCCTCGGCCCGCGAGAGGCCCTTCACGCTCGTGCCGAGGTTCCCCAGAACCTCCTGCACGGTCATCTGGTAGTACGCCTTCTCGGGCATGCCTTCCTCGCTTCGCCGTCCATTCGCGCGCACGCTCGGTGGAGTGCGGCCGACTTGCCGGCGGGGGTACCGGTGGAGTCGCCGACGGACGCGCCGGTGGTCCGGCGCCGCCCGCGGGGGCGGCGCTTCAGTGTACTAAGGCTTATACCCGCTCGCGTCGCGCGAGTCAACAGACGCGGGGCTCAGGGCTCTCGGCGGAGTAACGGTCCGCGACGCCCGCGCCCGAACGTGGTAGAATCCTGGAAACGGGAGGCCGCTCATGGAGGAGGTTTGCACGGTGACCGACGCCGTCCAAAGGCGCACGCGAGGGCTCACACGGCTCGTGGGCAACACGCCTCTCCTCGCCATCGATCTCACCTTCCGAGGCCGCGAGCGCGTGGTCTACGCCAAGGCCGAGAACCTCAACATGACGGGGAGCATCAAGGACCGGATGGCTCTCCACATCGTACAGCGGGGCCACGCCAGGGGGCTCCTCAAGCCTGGGGGGCTCATCATCGAGGCGACGAGCGGGAACACCGGCATCTCGTTCGCGGCGATCGGCCGAGCACTCGGCCATCCCGTGAGTGTCTTCATGCCCGACTGGATGAGCGAGGAGAGGATCGGTCTCATCCGGAGCCTCGGCGCCGAGATCCACCTCGTGAGCAAGGAGGGCGGGGGGTTCCTGGGGAGCATCGAGCAGGCTGAGGATCTCGCCGCGCGCACGCCGGGCGCGTTCCTCCCGCGGCAGTTCTCGAACGTCGACAACATCGAGGCGCACGCCCAGACGACGGGGCCCGAGATCTGGTGGCAGCTCAGGTTCCGCTCGATGGTCCCCGATGCGTTCGTGGCGGGCGTCGGGACCGGCGGGACGATCATGGGGGTCGGCGGCTTCCTCAAGGAGCGGAGTCCTGACGTCCGGCTGCACGCCCTCGAGCCGGCGAACTCCCCGACCCTCTCGACGGGCCACAAGGTCGGCAAGCACCGCATCCAGGGGATCTCGGACGAGTTCATCCCGCCGATCGTCAATCTGAACGCGCTCGATCGCGTCGTGAGCGTCGACGACGGCGACGCGATCATCATGGCCCAGATGCTCGCGCACGATCTGGGTATCGGGGTCGGCATATCGTCGGGCGCGAACTTCCTGGGCGCGCTCGAGATCCAGAACGAGATCGGTGACGACGCCGTCGTCGCCACCGTCTTCCCCGACGACAACAAGAAGTACCTCTCGACCGACCTCCTCAGGGAGGAGCCGGTCCGCGACGGGTTCCTCTCTCCCGACGTCGAGCTCCTCGGCTTCCGGGCGTTCAAGCGCGTCTGCCACACGTGCTGCGATCCGGTCGACTGCGTCGAGGCCGGTCCGCTCCGGCCGGACGAGGAGGGGACGTTGCCCCACTGCCCGAGACGGCGGTAGGAGCGACGTAATCGCCCGCCGGGGGGAGCGTCGGTCGCGGTCGCGCAGGAGAACCGTCCCGAGGAGGGTATCATGCTGAAGCTCAGGGAGACGGCCCGTCTGGGGCAGTTCGAGGCCGCCGTCGACGCGGCGCTCGTCCGCATGGACGAGCGCCGAGTGATGGAGCGGATCTGGTCGCGCGACCACACGGTGTGGAAGGACGATCCCTCCGAGATCGCGAACCGCCTCGGGTGGCTCCGCTCTGCCGACACGATGCTCGAGCGGCTCCCCCGCCTGGCCGCGCTCACGCGCTCGGCGTGCGCGGTCGATCGCTCGGGCCCCTGCTTCACGTGCGTGAAGCTCCTCGGCATGGGCGGCTCCAGTCTTGCGTCGGAGCTCTTCCGCGAGACCTTCCGAGGGCTCTCGGCGGGCCACGCGCTCGACCTCACCGTTATCGACACGACCGACCCCTCGGCCGTTGCGGCCGAGGCGGACGGGCTCGATCCGGCCGGCACCCTCTTCATCGTGGCGACGAAGTCGGGCGCGACGGTCGAGACGCTCTCTCTCTTCAAGTGCTTCATGAACGTGATGATCGAGGCGCGCGGCGCGGATCGGGCCGGAGGGCACTTCATCGCCATCACGGACCCCGGGAGCTCGCTCGCCGAAACTGCCCTCAAGCACGATTTTCGCGCGACCTTCCTGAACGACCCGAACATCGGCGGCCGCTACTCCGCCCTCTCCCACTTCGGGCTCGTGCCGGCGGCGCTCGTTGGCGTCGATCTCCGTCGCCTGCTCGAGCGGGCCCGCGCCGCGGCCGACGCGTGCGGGGCCGACGTGCCCGCCGCCGAGAACCCGGGCGCGTGGCTCGGTGCCGTGATGGGCGAACTTGCGCGGGCCGGGCGCGACAAGGTGACGTTCGCGATCTCGCCCGGCGTCGAGAGCTTCGGCGATTGGGTCGAGCAGCTCATCGCCGAGAGCACCGGAAAGGAAGGACGCGGCATACTCCCGGTCGCTCGGGAGCGGCTCGGTTCCCCCGAGGTCTACGGGGACGATCGTCTCTTCGTGCACATCGCGCTCGAGGGAGACACGACGCACGACGCGGCGCTTGCGCGAATCGAGGAGGCGGGGCATCCCGTGGTGCGGCTCGTGCTCGATGACCCCTACGATCTCGGCGGGCAGTTCTTCCTCTGGGAGATGGCGACCGCGGTCGCGGGGCACCACCTCGGCATCAACCCGTTCGATCAGCCGAACGTTGAATCGGCCAAGGTCCGCGCGAGGGAGATGGTCGCGGCCTTCGTGGAAAAGGGTTCGCTCCCGGCGCTCGAGCCGACGTACTCGGACGGCGGCATCGACATCTTCTGTCAGCACGTCGCGCACACGGTCGGCGGGGCGCTCAAGGACTTCCTCGGGCAGGCTCGGTCGGGCGACTACGTGACGCTCCAGGCGTACCTCAGGCCGACGACGGAGACGAGCGAGGCGCTCGACGCCGTTCGGATCGCGCTCCGCGACAGGACGCGGCTCGCGGTGACGTCGGGTTACGGCCCGCGCTTCCTTCACTCGACCGGCCAGCTTCACAAGGGCGACGGCGGGAACGGGCTCTTCATCCAGATCACGGCCGGCGATCCCGACGACGTCCCGATACCAGACGAGGTCGGCTCCGGCGACTCCTCGATCACCTTCGGTGTCCTGAAGGAGGCGCAGGCCGCGGGCGACCGGCAGGCGCTCATCGACGCCGGGCGGCGGGTGATCCGATTCCATCTGGGGG
>JALGVU010000326.1 GCA_025774545.1 bacterium
TCAAGCGCAGCCAGACGCGCGAGAGCCTGAGCTGGTCGATGGCGTCGGCAAAGGACGACTTGGTGAAGTCGGCCGAGTTCCGCTCGACGAAGTAGTCGAATCCGCGGTCGAAGCCGTAGCGCGCCGACACGGGCTCCGACGTCACGAAGCCGGCGGTGTCGTACCCGTGCGACTTCAGAGCGTCCGAGAGGAGCACGGCCGATTCGTGGATCGGGATGCAGTTGTCGACGGCACCGTGCGAGCGCGGGTAGCGACCGGTCAAGATCGTGGCGTGCGACGGCGTCGTCAACGGACACTGAGCGACCGCCTGCTCGAAGACGACACCGTCCTTGGCCAGCGCTCCCGAGACCGGCGACGTCGGGAGATCGTAACCGTGGTACTCGAGGTGGTTCTGTCGAAGCGTGTCGATCGTGATGAGAAGCACGTTCACACCCGCGTCCCCCGGCGCGGCCGAGGCGCCTGCGATCGGGGGAGCGAGCCGAGTCGCTCCGAGGAGCAGCGCGACGAGCACGACGAGGCAACCGAGGGTCGTCGGAACCGTCTTCGGGGTCAGGAGGGTGCGCATGATCTTCCTGGATCGGGCGAGCTTCTGCGCGACGAGGAAGACGACGCCGCACCCCACGAGCACGAAGAGGGTGACGGGCAGGCAGTAGAGCCTGAAGACCGCGAGGTCGGGCGGAGCCGTTCGCACCCGCCAGGCGGCCACCGCGAACACGATGGCGGCCGTGATGATCCCGAAGACGAGGGCGAAGGCACGCCCGGTGTCGTCGCTCTCTCTCTGGGACGGCCCGCGACGCAGGAGCGCGAGGGCGAGGCCGAGCAGAGCACCGAGCGCCCCCAGTCCCGCGCAGTAGTAGGCGACGGCGAGGAGCACGAAGACGATCGAGCTGCCGAGGGTCTCGCTCAGGTTGACCGGCTCGAGGAAAATGATCGCGTCGCCGAGCCCGGCGATCGCGCCGAGCACGACGCCCGCGAGGAGTCCACCTGCCACCGATCTTCCGATTCGACGCGCCATGACGCTCCCTCACCGTCTCACAGGGCCGGGTGAACGACGGCTCAAACTCCCTCGATCATTGTAGCACAGCTCGGCAAGGGTCGCATGTGCAAGCGCCGGGCCCGCAGCGCAGTCCAGCGAGCCGTTCGCGCCGGGCCCGGCCGGCGGGAGTCGCGAGGGCCTGTTCGTGGAGGCTGCCGCGTCGTCTTCAGGGGTGAACGTGGAACCCCGCGGGGCCTCTGATTCGGCCTCCACGGGGTTGACTCGCCGTCCGTTTCACGCCGCTTGCGCTAGCGGCGCTCTCGGTAGACGCCCTTGATGATGCCCCAGCTCGCGACATCGACGGGTGACCCGCAGGGTTCGGGTCGCACCCCGTGCCGGCGCCGACGTAGATGCCGTCCAGGTCCTCGCACTCGGCCGCTGTGACGAGATGGCACTCGACGCCCACGCAGCAGGCTCAGGCTCCGTGCGGGATCACCTGCTCCACGCTTCCGACGGTCATGTCGTCGAAGCCGAAGTAGTCGTATCCGGGAGCACTGTTCCCGAACACGATCCGGGTGTAGCGATCCTGGTTGTCGAAGAACCCGAAGTAGATGACCGTTCCGCCGGGGCTCCCGATGGTGTGGGGGATGGTCAGATCGGTCGAGCGCCCGTCGACGAGCGTGAGCGTCACGCTGCCGTTGAAATCGCCGACATCGACGCCGTGGAAGCCGAACGCCGCGATCGGCTCGCTGAAGGTGATCCAGAACTCGTCGGCGGTCTCCCAGTAGTGCGTTCCCGAGGTCGCGTACCGTCCTGCCTCGTTCGTACTACCGGCCGGAACGACGTCGATCCACCCGGTTCCCCGAAGCGTCGCTGTGATGCCCGAACCCGGAAAGACGATCGGCAGGGGAGCCCTCGTCTCGTCCTCGAAGGCCTCCAGGTCCTCGATGCCGGGGTCCTCGAGATTCGCCGTGAAGGCGGCCTCCGCCGCGTCCGCCATGGGCCACTCGAGGAGCGGCGTGTCCTCGCCCAGGCCGAAGTCCTCGCCGAAGAACGTCGTGAGTTCCGCGCACGCGGCGGGCGCCAGTGTCAGAAACAGAGCTGCCACGAGCGTGCACGCGACGACCGTCCTGCTCGATGCGGTCATGGTTCTCCTCCCTGGATCCCTGGGGCGAGAGGCGGCCCGGAACACCACCACGGCGGCGGAGGCTGGCGTGCCGCTTCGGTACGTGACCTCGAGACTCGCTCCTTGAGCGTTCTGATGAGGTAGAATCACGGTAGCAGAATCCTGACGAGCAGTCAAGAAGAAAGCCTGTGTCCCTGAACCCAGTTGTGGGGTAGGCCATGAAGACGGTGCTACCGAGACATCACGGACACGAGTTGACCATGCCTAGGAAACGTGGTATGGTCTCACGTAGCTGACTGGGACTCCTTCAATAGCTCGCGCAGACGTCTTCGACTGACCCTGGAGGGAGATCTCGCCACGATCGGCTCCAGGTCTCTTCATGCGAGCCAAGCCTCGATCGCGCTCCCAGTACCCACACGAGTGCGAGTGAACCAGGTCTGAAACCACACGAGGGCAAAGGTTGTGACACATGCCTCCTCGGGCCGCGTTGCGCGCTGGCGCAGTGTGACCTGGGGGGGGCGTGCTCGGACGGAGGAGGGTAGCAGGATGAGACGGCTGGTGTTGCTGTTCGTGCTGATTCTCTTGGTGGCGGTCGTCGCGGGTGCCGAAGTTCCGCGCACGGTGAGCTACCAGGGGGCTCTCAAGGACGTCGAGGGCGGCGTGGTTCCGGACGGCGAGTACGAGATGAGGTTCAGACTCTACAGCGCCGTCACGGCGGGTGACGTCTTGTGGGAAGAGACACAGGTGGTGCCCGTCGAGACCGGGCTCTTCAACGTGCTTCTCGGGAGCACGGTGCCATTGGAGCTTCCGTTTGACGAGACGTACTGGCTCGGTGTCAGGGTCGGCCCCGACGCGCCGGAGATGTCCCCGCGCGTCGAGCTCACGTCGACGGCGTACAGCTTGACCGCGCGGACCGTCCCGGACGGCGCGATCGCGACTGCGAAGCTGTCGGATGCGGCCGTCGCGACGGAGAAGCTCGGGGACGCGGCCGTGACCACGGAGAAGGTGGCCGACCTTGCGATCACGGACGTCAAGATCGGGCCTGGAGCGGAGGCTCGCGGACGGAGCGGTGACCTCGGAGAAGCTGGCCGCCGGGTCGGTGACGAGCGAAGCCATCGCGGATCTGGGGGTGTCGCTCGAGGACATCGGCCAGAACGGTGCCGATCTCTGGCAGACCATCAAGTGGAACGGTCAAGCGTGGGTCGTCGAGGATGACTACGGCGTCGAAGGACCGATCACGGCCATCGACGGCGAGGGCGGCCTCGATGGATACGGGTCCACGGGCCTCGTGGTTCTCTCGATCGCTGAGGAGGGTGTTGCCGAGCACATGCTGGGCGGCGACGCGGTGACGAGCTCGAAGATCCAGGACGGAGCCGTCGAGTTCCGGGACGTCGGGCAGAACGCGGCCGGGTCGGGTCAGATCATGAAGTGGAACGATGGTCGGGGGACGTGGACCGCGAGTGATGACTCGGTCGGTGTTGCGCGGGTCAACGCCGGACCAGGTCTGACGGGCGGCGGGGCAGCGAACGACGTTACGCTCTCCGTCGACTTCTCCGGTACCGGCTCGGAGGCGACGGTCGCTCACAGCGACCACGATCACGATGCGACGTACGTCGGAGAGGGGGAGGAGAACTCGATCACGAGCACGATGATTGGCTTGTCCGAGGTGAAGACGGATGACATCGACGCCCTGGCCGTGACCGAGGGCAAGCTGGCCGCCGCTGCGGTGACCTCGGCGAAGATCGACACGTCAGCGGTCACGACGGAGAAGCTCCAGAAGGACGCGGTGACGATGGAGAAGCTGGCGCAGGCCGCAGTGACCTCGGCGAAGATCGACACGGCGGCGGTGACGACCGAGAAGATCCAGAAGGGCGCGATCACGACGGACAGGATCCAGAAGGATGCCGTGACGACGGAGGAGATCGGCGATCGGACGATCGACTTCATCGACTTCGCGACG
>JALGVU010000084.1 GCA_025774545.1 bacterium
CGCCGCGGAGAGGGTTCCCCCCGCCGCGATCCAGCCGGGAACTCCCCCGTCCAGAATCGACACGCTCTCCGCCCCGGCCGACTCGAGGAGCCAAAGGACCCGTGCCACCTCGGGAGCGTACGACGCGCTCCCGTAGCAGATCACGGTCTCGGTTCCCGTGAGGCCGTGCTCGCCCAGGGCAAGCGCGAGAGCCTCGAGATCGGAGGGCTCGCGAGGAGACGGGAGCGAGTCCGCCGGAATCGAGATCGCGGTGGGGACGTGCCCGACAACGAACGACGACCTGTCTCTCACGTCCACTACGATCAGGTTGGGCGTGCCCAGGTTGTCACCAAGCCACGACGGCGACGTCGTGATGTCGGGGTAGCCGATGTCCACCAGCTGCGGAGGTGGCATTCGCCTGCGTCGGACCGGAGGACGGTCGGCCGCTCGAAGCGTCGGGGAGGCGGCCACCGTCAGAAGGGCAAGTGCAGCGAGTGCCGCTCGCGCGACCCTCGGGAGGCCGCCGAACTTGAGAGAACGCGGTCTTCGCTTCATTCTGGTACCTGCTTTCATCGGTCGCGTGGCTTGCCCGGATGCACGTCAGCTCGAGTTCGGGGTGAGGCGCGACCCGAGCCGTCTGTTTGAAGGAGGATCTCTCTTGCACTCCCGGACGATCCAGGGATCTCCAGGGCCGGATTCACCCCGTCGGGGTTGGCCGCCCGACGCAGGGTTCTACTGATCCTCCGGCTTGTCCGACGTGCCCCCGAACATCTCCCGGATCATCGCCTCGCAGTCACACGAACCCGTGCCTTCCCGGCAGCACTCCTGCATCACCTTGAACATGTCGTCCGGGCTCATGCGGCGCATCGCCTTTGGCACACCGTCGCGGCCACGACCCCGCATCATGTTCGGCATCTCTCCCGGGCAGCAGCACGAGCCGGCCGGGCCTTCCGCACCAGGGGCCTCTCCGCACTTCCTTCCCTTGTCCGACATCTCAGCCACCTCCTTCCGTCTGTCTCAGTGAAACGTGCCGCCTCACATGTACAGACGGAAGAACCCGCGCGGTAGATACACTTCTGAGCGAGTCGCCGGGTGGGAACTCGGGCGCGGCCGCGAGCTACTCGTTCTCCCCCGACTCCGGGTCCGCCTTCCTGTCGCACCGGAGCACGTTGTCCTCGTCTCGGTAGAACTCGCAGCTCGACCCGAGGGCTCCCTCGAGCTTCCTCCTGGCGCGATGGAGCCTGATCTTCACCGTATCCAGCGAGCAGCCGAGAATCTCCGCGATCTCGCGGTTCTTGAGGCCCTGGAAGTCGTGCAGCACTACCACGGCGCGGAAGTCCTGAGGCAGCTCGTCCACGAACTCACGCACGCACCCGCTCATCTCCTTCTTCACCACGCCTTCATCGATGCCGGGGACTCCGTCCTGTGCGCCCTCGCCCTCGGGAGGGAGCTCCTCCTCGAGAGACACGGTCGCCCTTCCCTTCTTGTGGGAGGACGACCGGAAGTGGTCGAGACAGACGTTCGTTGCGATCCTGTAGATCCACGTGGACAGCTTCGACTTGCCCTCGAAGCTCGAGAGGCCGCGGTGGATCTTCAGGAAGACCTCCTGAGTCAAGTCCTCCGCGGTCGCCTCGTTCTCGACCATCTTGAGTACGTAGCCATAGATGGGCCTCTCGTAAGTCGCGAACACATCATCGAAGTCAGTAGGCTCCATTGGATCACCCTCGCTACGCTCGAACCATCCGCCGCGGGAGCTGACCTGTCGCTGCTTACCTCGGCGGCCCGACAGTGAATCGTGCTCACGTGCCCAGTATGCCACGATCGGGCGGAGGGCGCAATCGTCGCTGGAGATTCGCGTCGCCGGAGGTTCGGGTACGGAACAGCAACGTGACTCGTCGACCCGACCCTCACGCGGGACCGGGAGTCGCGCGAATCGCCGAGGATCGCACTCACCATCAATGGAGACGAGGGCAGAGTCACGGAGACTCTGCCCTCACCAGGGGTGGCGTGGAGCTCTGGCTAGCGGCGGGAGAAGGTCCGAACGAGGATCGAGCCCGCGATGGCGGTCAGGACCAGCGGCCAGAACAGCCATCCTCCGGCGAGACCGTCCAGGCCGATCCCGAGCAGTATGAACCCGAAGATGACACCGGGCGCCTCGGAGTGCCGGCGGGCGGGGGAGAGCGCTCGGGCGGCTACCTCGCCCAGTACGATCAGACCCGCGCCGCTGAAGAAGACGGCCCAGCCGTCCCACCAGACGAGGCGGTCGACCAAGCCCATGCTCTCGGCGACCAAGATCGCCGCGGCCCAAAGGAGCAGAACCGCCCACCCGATGGCGTCGAAGCGGTCCGTCTTCCCCCAACCTCCGCACCAGCTCTCCCAGTCCGTGCTCCGGTCCCTCTCTTCTACTGCCTGTGCTTCGCGCATTCTGTCGCCTCCTCCTCGAGTGTCCTTCCCGACGTGTCCCGTCAATTGCTCAGACGTAGGCGGTCTCATGAAGGATACAGCCCGTGGGTGGCCACGTGGGGACCGTCTCATGACGTGTATCCCTCCTCGCTCGCGCTACGTCTGCGATGGTGGAGGGGCGAAGTCACACTCGAGAGGAGGACGTCGAAATGCAGAGGATCAGCAGCGGTACACGCGGAACGAGGGAGTTCGGAAGGGCCACTCAGGCTCTGGCAAGCATGTGCCACGGGTGCGCGATCTGCCCCTACGCGGAGCGGAGACCGCATTCGGCCCTCGGCAGGGTCATGCGATGGCACCGCACCTGGTGTCCGGGCTGGGCGTCACACACGAAGGTCTACGGGCCCAAGACGCTCTCCTGACAGCGCTCAGCTTGAGCACACCGCGGCTCTCGGGCCTGCTGCTGTTGAAGCCAGCCGCGCTCGAGAGCCGCCGTTCGCGTCTCCGCCCTCGAAGGGATGCCGTTTAATGGTCTACGCTGCCGACGTGGGGCTGCGACCCAGCGTCGAGGAGGTCCAGGCGACCTGCCCCCAGTAGTTGTGCCACTTCTAGAGGTAGGGTGCCGCTGCTGAGGACGACGATGGTCGCCATGGCCGCGTCGGTGCGGGAGATCAGGGAGCGTTACCAGGATATGAAGATCTTCATCGGCGGCGCCCCGGTCACCCACGAGCTCTGCAAGAGGATCGGGGCCGACGGGTACTTCGCCAACCCCACCGACTTCACGCGGCATTTGAGGTCGCTGGTCTCGCGTCCTTGAGCGAAGGAGGAGCATCGTGAGCGGCCACTTCGGTTCGGGAGCGGACGGGCTCGTGCGCGACCTTCGATCCGGCAACCTCGTTGACATCCGCGTCCCCGTGGCGCAAGCTCGTGGTGACCACACCTGCTCATGTCGAATCCGAGGAGCCTGCGTAGCTGGCGGCTCTCCCGAGAGGAGACAGCGATGCTGCGTCGACTCACTGTTCTGCTCGCGTTCCTGGCGGCGCTCGCGGCCTGGCCCGAGGCACTCGCCGAGGGCGCCTCGGCATCCGACCTCACCACGGCCACGCCCGAGACGGTCTTCCACGTCCCGGTCACGCCCGACGAATCCGACGACATCACCGACGAGCAACGGCGCGAGCTCGAACGCATCGCCACGCTCGGCTACGTCGCCGCAGGTGACCGCGCGCCCGACTACGAGGGCGTGACGGTGCACGACCCCACCGCGTACGAGGGGTACACGATCTTCGTCTCCCGCGATCACCCGGGCGCGTTCCTCGTGGACATGCGAGGGCGCGTCCTCCACTACTGGGTCGACGATGGGCCGCAGGAGTGGGCTCGGGCCTGGGTCTATCCAGACGGGAGCATCCTCGGGATCTCCGCCCACCCCGGCCGACTGGCGAGGCTCGACCGTGACTCGCGCCTGATCTGGACGTACGGCGGCGACGGCTTGAACCCGCACCACGACTTCTGCGTGCAGCCGGACGGGACGATCTATGTTCTCATGCGCCGCGCGCGTGTGTTCCCGTGGCTCAGAGACGGGGTGATCCAGGACGACACGGTGAGCGTCCTGGAACCGGACGGGGGGGCCGTGCGGGAGGTCGAGCGCATCTCGATCCCGGAGGCCTTCCACGCCTCCGACCACGCCTACGTGCTCTTCGGGCCCCAGTTCGGGGACGGCGCCGATCCTCTCCACACCAATTCGATCGAGGTTCTCGACGGACGCGTGGAGCACCCCGCGTTCTGCTCCGGCAACGTGCTCATCTCCATGCGCAACATCGACTGCCTCGCTGTCCTGAATCCGCGCTCCCGCGAGATCGTGTGGGTGAACCAGGGCAGATGGCAGCGGCAGCACGAGGCGCGGATCACGCCCGACGGACACATCCTGCTGTTCGACAACAGGAAGTTCGACGGGCAGTCCCGCGTCGTGGAATACGATGTCGTGAGCGACGAGATCGTGTGGAGCTACACGAAGCCGGGCTTCTTCTCGCGGGGGAGCGGAGCGCAACAGCTCCTGCCGAACGGCAACGTCCTGATCACCGAGTCGCAGAAGGGACGGATCTTCGAGGTCGATCGCGAAGGCCGCGTCGTCTGGGACTACACCAATCCTCGCAGGGTGCACGAGGGACAGAGGATCGCCCGGATCACGCGCGCGTACCGGGTCGACCACGACTACTTCACGGGGCCCTTTTCGGAGTATCTGGCAGAGCAGGAGCAGGGCGACTGAGGGCCTCCTCTTCTACCAGTGGTCGTACTCGCGTCTCGTGGGCTGGATCGCGCTCCTCGTGGCGTTGAGTGAAGCGGTGCTCTCTGGTCGATCCTCGCGCTGGATCGAGACGATGGATCGAGCTGTCTGTGCGGCGGTCTCCAAGGTGGCCGACGGATTGGAGGCCGTCTTTCGCCAGGCAGCCGCCGAGTAGGGGGACGAAAGGCGGATCGCTGATGCCCCGAACGTCGGATCGCGCTCATCCTCGGCCGTCGCTGACGGAGATCATCTGTCTCGCCGTCGGCGGATGGCTCGTCTGGACGTATTCGTGGCTCATGGACGACGCCTACGTGTACTTCCGGTACGTCGACAACCTCGTGGTTCATGGAGAGGGCCTCGTCTGGAATCCGGGCGAGTACGTCGAGGGCTTCTCCTCGCCGCTCTGGGCTCTCCTCCTCGTGGCGCTTCGAAGCCTTCGTCTTGACTACTGGGTGGTCGTCCGAGCATTCGGGCTTCTGTCGTTCGCGACCTTCTGGTGGCTTGCCGTCCTGGCGAACCGGGGGCTGACCGTCGATCGAGTGCGGCGCGCGACGGCGTACAACCTCCCGCTCATCTACCTCACTGTCTGCTACGGTGTCCTCTCCTACTTCACATCGGGGCTGGAGTCCCCGCTCGTGCTCGTCATGGCGGGCGTCTACGCCTGCGCCGTTCTCTGGCCGAGATCGACAGTCCTTCAGGTCCTCCTCGGCGTCTCGCCTCTGGTACGCCCCGAGCTGGCCGTGCCCCTTGTCCTCTGGCTCCTCCTGGCCGGCGTGAGAACGAAGCGGATCCCCATGGCAGCCATCGTCTCCGCGGTCGTCTCGGTGGGGGGCTACGTAACGTTCCGCATCTGGTACTACGCCGATCTCTTTCCCAACACCTTCCATCTGAAGGACGAGCTCTGGATCGCGCAGGGGGTCAAGTACCTGTGGGACACGCTTGGACCGTATTGGACGATCCCCTTCCTCGTCGGACTGGCCGCGCTCTACCTCGCTTTGCGGCGTCGCCTGAGCCCTGGCGCTCTGCGCCGCAACGAACGGATCACGATGGTCCTTCTCGCGCTCCCCGTCGCCGCATACGTCACGAAAGTCGGCGGCGCGGCGATCCACTTCAAGGACCTTGCGTTCCCCTTCACCCTTCTCGTTCTCTCGGGAGGCGGTCTCCTGGAGACGGTCGGTGCCGGCTGGGGGCGCCGCGCGAGGATGTGGGCGATCGTCGGCTCGCTCGTCCTCGGGCTGACGCTTGGGGCCGCCCGACCCCGCCAGCTGCTTCGCCACCCGCTCCTGACCTCGGCCGGTTTCTGGCACCACACCGTGGCGCTGATCAACGACGCGGCCCTCCACCGCTCGCCCTCAAAGGGACTCATCCCAGGCCGCGGCGCGGGCCTTCACATGCTGAGTTACGACGCGGCCCAACTCCGGTACCGAAGTCAGGGTGAGGGTGGTCCGACGAGGACCGAGAACTGGTGCTTCGACGCCTACGTGCGGCCCTCGCACCGGATCATCCACTCGCGTGGCCTCACCGAACCGTTCCTCGCGCGGACCCCCATTCACACGGACCGGCCGGCGCACAGGTTCGGGCTCGAACTGCTCGCGGAGGACATCAGGCGAGTCAGGACAGCCTACGGATTCCGAGCCGGGGCATTCGAGAGCGCTCTGGAGGACGGCCGGGGAAAAGAGTGGATGCGTCGGAACCTCGAGAGCATCCGCCGGATCGAGGAGCGGGTCTACAACCGACACGGCTTCATGCGGAGTCTCAAGCTGGCGTTCAGGCCGCCAGAGGTGATCTGGGTCGAGGAGTCCGAGACCGGCCGCACCCCCCGCAGCCCCAGGTAGTGCCGGCTCGGGGCCCACGCGCCGCTTCTCAGTGTGAGGCCGGCGAGCGTGACCGGACCGGTAGACGTTGTGATCCCCAACCCGGGGTGGCAGACGTGGACGTGACACCGGGCGTCGCCCGCAGATCGAAGTCCGGAGGAAAGCAAATGATGGGATCGAGACCAGCTCGTGTCGGATCAGCGCGCGCCGTGGTGCCGGCGTGTGTCGTCTGCGCGGCACTCGCCGCGCTCGTCCTCGCGGGCTGCGCCGGGATCGTCTACCGCGAGCAGACGTACTACCCCGAGCAGACAGGAGGACGCGCCTATCGCGGGCCCGTGCCGCCCGGGATCGGGACCCCATTCCGCCCGACAGACGTCGTGTTTCAGGAGCAGGGCGTCATTCTGACCGTGAGTGTGCAGAACTACGGGGAGTCGCACTACCTGATCGGGCCAATCATCCCGATCATCCCGTCGTTCTGGATGAACGGATTCTCCCCCGACTTCGACGCGAGTCCCATCACTGTGGGCCTCACGATCACGTCGACGCGGGGTGAGTTCAGCGTGGACTACGACGCCTTCACGATCAGCTCTCCGGAGCTCGGCCGCGAGGCCTTCGGGGGAGGCGTCACCAGGGTCGAGGTCGAGCCCGATTCCGGCGCCGTGGCGTATCCTTCGGAGGAGCACGTGTCGCGCTACGGCGGGTCGTACGGGACCATCCTGCGCTTCGATACGGGAATGCCCGATCTCGCATCGTTCGACTTCGAGGCCGCGGGCATCGAGGTCGAGGGCGAGATGCTCGAGCCCATGCGCGTCACGTTCGTGTTCGACGACCCGCTGATCTGGGGTGCTCTTCCTCACGGGTTGCGCCGCCCACCGCCGGATGGACACTGAGGACTTCGCCGCGCTCCTGCCCGACGATCAGGCCGACTACTACCTGAGTGAGTACGACGGGTCGTCGTGGTGCGCCTATTACCATGCCTACCGCGGCATCGAGCTGGCACTGCACTCACGAACCGAGTACGAGGAGGTCATCGGCATCATCGAGGAGAGGACCGCGCCCGACGACTTCCTGGGGAACGCGGAACTCGCTCACGCTGTCGTCTCGAGGCACCTGTCGGCGCATCGGTCGATCTGGTCGGAGGCGTTGGGGTGGCCCCACTGCTTCGCCACGTCGATCGGGCACGCCGACATCGAGTTCGAGCGCCTCGGCCTCGAGCGCCTGCCTGCCCGAGTGGAGTCGCTCCTTGAGGTCCAGGTCGAGACCACGGATCCCGAGCAACACCGCGGGGCGCGAGGCGTCCAGAGCGTCCTCTCCGAGATGATCGCCCTGGCACGTTCGCCGTCCGGGTCGCTTCCCGAGTTCGAGCGCGCGGTGCGCGCGGAGGAACGCGACTTCGATGAGGCCTTGGCGTCGGCTCGACGCGGCCGGGCGTGGACCCCTGCGCCCTCGCTCGCCGCGGTCGAAGCGACCGCCGTCACTCAACCGCCGAGACCGGGCGACTCGCGCGACGGCGAGCGCGATCACGAGGGCGGGTTCTTCCTGCGGCTCTCGGGCGGCGCCGGCCCCGCCAACACCCGCATCGATGCAGGCTCATCGCGCGTTGAGATCTCCGGCGAGGCGGCCGACATCAACATCGCCATCGGCGGCATCGTCGCGCCGAACGTGGCGCTCCACGGCACGATCTTCGGCTGGCTCCTCACGAATCCGGAGGTGACGTCGCCGGATCGGCGGGAGGAGCCCGACGTCGACGAGATCGATTTCACCGCGACCGGCATCGGCGTGACGTACTACCTGATGCCCGCGAACGTGTACGTGTCGGCGTCGGTCGGCGTGGGCATGCTGATGGGCGAGGGGAAGGACGCGGTCGAGGAGACCGACTTCGGGCTCGCCACCGATCTGACCATCGGCAAGGAGTGGTGGGTGGGAGAGAAGTGGGCGCTCGGCGCCGCCGGGAGCTTCGGGTATCACCTGATCCCCGATGCCGAGAGCGACGAGACCTGGAGCGGGACGAGCCTGACGCTCCGGTTCTCGGCGACGCTCAACTGATCGTGGGGCGAGACGGATCACCTGCACGAGCGCGTCCATCGCATCCCCGGAGACGATGATGAGAACCCGAACGGCCGTCATCTGTGCACTGACCGTGTGCCTCGCCGGCTGTGCCTGGATGCAACCGCACCTCACTCCTCCGGCGTTTCCCGAGGACGATCCGCCTCCCGCCGTGCTCGCGATCTCCGTCAGGACCTACCCACCCGTCTCGCTCTGGTCGGAACCCGATGACATCGTGGCCTTCGTCCGGCTCGAGGACGACGCCGACATGTTCGCGGGGAGCAACTGGGTTGAGTCGAACTACGCGGACGGGGAGAGGATCTACCTTCTCGACGCCGAGCCCGGTGAGTACGTCGCCGTCGCCTCGATCCGCGTCCCGGACTCCCCGGACTCCTACGGCCGGTTCGTCACGTACTACGACGAGGAGATCGTCCGTGCGACACGAGTGACGGTCGGAGTGGGTGGCTTCGCCTTCCTGGGAGAACTCCGCGCCAAGCAGCACCTCGATCTCGAGAACGGCGACGACGCCCAACAGCACTACTCGGACCTTCTGGCCACGGCCGGCCGGATCGATGTCCGGTACCGCGGTACGCGGAAGGAGTTCGGGCGAGACCGGGACGCCGAGAGGAAGTTTCTCGAGGAGACGCTCGACCGGTTCGGCGGGACGGGGTGGGCGGGGATGTTCGAAGCGCGTCTCGGCGAACTCAGGGGCGGCGGCGGGACCCCGTGATTCCGGCCGCGACACGGCGGTCGTGGACCAACGAGAAACAGAACACCACAGAGCTTCCCCACGGGGAGGCTCTCTTGCGTTTGGACCGCGGTAAGCAGCCTGCACCTTCCATCGTCGTGATGGCAAGATACACCAAAGGCACCACGAGAACGCTGGTGGTGGGGGGTAGTGTCCATAGTCTTGTGTAGATTCAGTCGAGCATACCCATCTCTTTGGCTAGAACCAGGGCATTGATGATCCTCTCGCAGCTCTTGTCGTCCGCGAAGCTCCGCATGGTATCGGTGCGTCTGCGGATCTCCTGCTGGTAGCGTTCGATCGGGTTCGTGGTCCTGAGGGTGTCCCAGAGATGCTTCTCGAACTGCATGAACACCAGGGTCCTGCCGAAGTTCCTCCTGAGGGAGTTGACCGCCTTCTTCTCCTCGGTCCGCCATCGTTCGGAGAAGTCGTCGAGGCGTCTTCTGGCTTCCGGGACATCGGAGGCCCTGTAGATGTTCCTTGCCTGAGCGAGGAAGGCGTTCCTTCGAGCCTTGTTCTTCAGATGTTTGGCAGCGGCCCGGGCCTTGTGCTCAGCACAGAGCTGGGATCTGACGTAGGGGAAGACCTGGGCGATGGCTGCGGTGATGCCGTGCGCTCCGTCGTGGATGATCAGCTCGAGAACCTCGTCGTCGAGTCCCCGCTTCCTGAGATCCTCGAGGAACGCTGCCCAGTCGAGCTGGCTCTCCTGGACTGCGAGCTTGAAGCCCAGGAGCTTCTTGTTCCCGTTCTCGTCGATCGCCAGAGCGAAGAGGACGGGGCTCTTCCGGTCATATCGCCTGCGCACCCTCACCCAGATGGCATCGATGAACAGGAAGCGGTAGCGGCCGGTGATCGGCTTCTTCCTGAGCCTCTGGAGCTCCCGGTCCGCTCCCTTGAGGGTCCTGCTGACGGTGCTTGCCGAGACACCTGCGTCGGTGAACGCTCTGGTGATCGCCCGGTTGTTCCGCATCGAGACGCCTGCCAGGAAGCACTTGAGCACCGCCAGATCGAACTCCTCCTGTCGTCGTTGATACCATCGGAAGAAGCTGCTCCTGTAGGTCATGCTCCTGGCCCTGGGGATCCTGAGCTCAGCGATGCGTCCCATGGTTGTCAACAGACCGCGGGTGTAGAACCCGTTCCTGTAGTCCTTCCGTTTCTCCGATCGCTCGTATCTCTCGCACCTGATCAGCTGTTCGAACTCGTCGAGGATGCTGCCTTCCAGGAGGTTCTTGAGCCTGGCTCTGGCGCCGGCGTTCATCTCGTCCCGAGCATAGTCCTTTGCTTCCGACCACAGCTTGGCTACCATGGACTTCGAGAGGCCTTGGTCTCTCACGGGCATATCCCCCTTCTTGAAGGGTTGCGATTGGCGTTGCAAACGGATATGCCCGTTCTCTATATCAGGACCCGGGGTTGTCCCAAGCCCTTTCTACACACGAACTGATACACCACCTGGTGGGGCAATCTGTTGCACAGGTTCATGAGATTGTGCTATAATAGGATATGCAGCATAAAAATGAGCACAGATTCATCAATTCTCTGATGAGGCACTGGCTCGAAGGAGGAATCGCCATGTTGCGTCTGCTCACGAACTCGATCGATGTGCTTGTCCTGCACGGGCATCCGCGCAGGGCTTCCTGTCTGGCGCTCTGCCTCGCAATCACGCTGCTCGGGGCGGGAGGCGCGTCTGCTCAACCCGGCTGGGTCCTCGGCCAGCAGAAGATCAGCGACACCGTGGGCGGGTTCGCCGGATGGTTGGATAACTACGATGAGTTCGGCGCGCGCGCGGCGTCATTGGGAGACCTCGACGACAACGGTTTCGACGATCTCGCCGTCGGAGCGCCCCGCACCGACGCCTACGACAACGGGCTCATGTGGATGCTCTTCATGGGCGACGCGCCCCTTCCGCCGAGCTGCAGCGTGACGCCGAGCAGCCTCGACTTCGGGCCGGTGGAGGTGGGAACCTACGGCCCGCCGCAGTCCTTCACGATCCTGAACGATGGTCCGGTCGCGTTCAGCGGCTTCGTGAGCGAGTCCTGCGACCACTACATGATTCTCTCAGGAGTCGGAGCGTACACGCTCGAACCGGGCCAGTCTCATGGTGTGTCGGTCTTGTTCCTCCCGCTCGCTCCGGGTACGCACGACTGCACGATCCTGACGGGCGCCGCGGCGTGCGGCGACGTCGAGGTGACGGGCGTGGGGAGCGGGCCGACCTGCAGCGTCTCGCCGAACCCGGTCGACTTCGGGCGTGTCGTGGTCGGGGACTCCCTCGACATGCTGTTCACGATCACGAACGATGGCGTCGGGGAGCTCACGGGCGACGTCAGCCTGCAGTATGCGGAGGGCTTCAGCATCCAGTCAGGCGCGGGACCCTTCTCCCTTGCCGCCGGGGAAGACTGGCCTGTGACGGTACAGTTCGCGCCGGTGGCCTACGACATACAGTCTGACACCGTGCTGCTCGGAGACAACCTCTGCGACGATGTCGAACTCGTCGGCATCGGAGCGACGGAGCCGATCTGTGAGGTGTCGCCGGAGGAGTGGGAGATACCGCCATTCTCGCACGGCGGCGTGCAGATGTACGGGGCGGATTTCACGATCACGAACATCGCAGGGCCCCTGTCTGCGCCACTCACGGGCAACGTCAGCGAGTTGTGCGACCTCTGGGAGATCACGGAGGGAGAGGGGCCGTTCTCCCTGTTGGGAGGCGAGCACATCACCGTCGGTCTGTACTTCGATCCGCCCCAGGCCGGCTACTACGAATGCACCGTGGAGACCGGCCAGGATCTCTGCAGCGGCGTCCCCTACACCATGACGGTGCTGCCGCTCACACTGGGGGTCCCGGTCCCGTACGCGACCATCCACGATGCGGTCGACGCGGCGATGCCGGGGGACACCATCGAGGTCGTGCCGGGCACGTACTCCGGTGCCGGCTTCCATGACATCACGATCGACAAGAGCGTCCTCCTGACGTCCTCGGTCCCGGGGGAGTACGTGGAACTCTTTCTGCCACTCTCGGGGCGCGGATTCAGGGTGACGGCTGGGGCGGGGCCGACGATTCGCTGGTTCCGTGTGTCCTACGGTAACGTGTTCGAGGAGCCCGGTGGCGGCATCTGGGTGTTCGATGGCGTGGACACGACCATCGAGGACTGCCAGTTCCTCTTCTGCAATGCGACCACTGGTGGTGGCGTGTGTGACTGGGGCGAGAACACGGTCATGGAACGCTGTCTCATCTCCAACTGCACCGCCGAGTACGGCGGTGGGGTGGACGGCCGGGCCACCCTGAGAGACTGTACTCTGGAATACAACGACGCCTCGGCCGAAGGAGGCGGTGTTCGAACGGACGAGATGACACTCGAGAACTGCCTCCTGTACTGCAACGGGTCATCGGGCACCGGAGGCGGCATCTCGCTGCCAGGAGATCCCCTCGACTCGTCCTTCAAGCTCACAGTCGAAGGATGCCGCTTCGTGGATAACGCCGCGGTGGGGAGCGGCGGGGCCCTGTTCGCCGAGGGCAAGCGCTTCCAGATCACCGACAGCACGTTCCTCAGCAACTTCAGCGCCACTGATGGCGCCGTCTACAGTCGATCACCGTGGCCAACCATCCATGATTGCATCGTGCAGACGTCGTTCTTCGCGGAAAATAGCACCCTCAACACCCCCACGGCACTTCACCTGGGTCCGGAGGCGTACATCACCGTGTACTCCTCGACCTTCTACGGAGAACGCTGCGTCGTCGAGAACACAGCCTATGCGGATCTCTACCACAGCGTTCTCTGGAACCCGAACGGGGACTACCTCTATAACGACGGCACCGTGGATATCACCTGCTCTGATCTTGCTGGTGGTCTCTCGGGATCGGGCTTCACCGGCCTCGATCCGGAGAACTTCGGCATCGATCCTCTGTTCTGCGATCCCGATAGCGGGCACGAGGAGCCGCACATACGATTCGCGCTGGATGCGGCCTCGGCTTGCCTTCCCGAGCACAACTCGTGCGACCAGCACATCGGCGCGGGATTGCAGGTCTGCGAGGGCGGGCCGGACCACGACTACATCGACACGGATGTTGATCTGAGTGACGAGCATTCGAACGGCTTCTCCGACGTCGGCACCGTCGAAGGCGGCTCAACGGAGGGGACGGTCACGTTTAACGGTGATCAGGTTCTCATCGTCACCGACGCTGAGGATCTCGAGAAGGGAATCCGGGTCTGGGGCTATCCTACCGGTGGCTCGGTGCCCGATTACGTCACCGTCGGCGAGCACACCGTGATTCGGATGTACTACGAGTCCGAGGCCGTTGTGACCAGTGCCCCGGCCGCCAAGGAGTCCGGCCGGGAGTCGGCGACGACCACTGTGGAGTCGGGAGGCCCTGTGACTCTCTTCGTGACCTTCACGGCAGAGAATGATGGCGTCGCCACTGGTTCGCTTCCCGACATCCACAGTTTCGAGTTCGACTCCGGCACGCCGCTGACGGACGGGCTGATCACGCATATCTCGGAGGGCATGACCCCCATCACGGTTACGATCAACGGGGTGGACGTCGTTCTCGATCCCGGCGAATCCGCCCCGGTGCCCCCACCTCCGGGTGCGGTACTCCTCGTGCCGAGTGATGAGTACCCGACGATTCAGGCAGCGGTCAACGCGGCGGAGCCCCACGACATCGTCAAGATCGATCCCGCGTTCAATCCCTACTTCGCTTTGGAGAACTGGGACGTCGTTCTGGACAAGGCCATAGCGGTCGTGTCCGCATCGGACTCCGTCAACGTGGTCATGGACGCGTTCGAGTTGGACCATCGGGGATTCGACGTGCAGGCCGGCGGACAGGTGAGGATGAAGCGCATCACCGTGCAGAGGGGGAGCGTAGCGCTGGCGGGGGAGAACGGTGGATGTGTGAGAGTCGGGAGTGGCGCAGGGGTGGTCATGGAGGACT
Organism: bacterium; assembly: GCA_025774545.1. GTDB lineage: Bacteria > Joyebacterota > Joyebacteria > Joyebacterales > Joyebacteraceae > JALGVU01. Next base: position 14,190 of record JALGVU010000084.1, read on the forward strand.
GCCAGTTCACCCGCGGCGAGGCCGATCGAGGCGGACTACTGTCGGTCTCCGACGCCACCGCGATCCTCACTGGCTGCCTCTTCAGATTTGGGGATGCCTCGCTCGCGGGCGGCTGTGTGTGGGCTGATGGTGGATCAGAGCTAGTCATGGATGGCTGCGTGTTCTGGGACGGCGAAGCGATGGACGCTGGGCTCCTGTACGTGGAGGGCGGCACCGTGGTCCTCACCGACTGCCTCCTGCTCCGCGGCGTGGGGTCCGGCAGCTTGGGTGGGTTCGGCGCGTCCGGTGCAAACGTCACTATGATCGACTGCGAGGTGGGCTCGTGCTCGGGGGCCGGTCTGCAGTTCTACTCGAGCACCGTGGACATCAGCGGCACTGCCGTGCGTGACAATGACGGAGTCGGGACACCGTACGGCGGAATCGGCTTCCATGGCACGGACCCGTGTGACGTCTCCATAGACGACTGCGACTTCTGGAACAACACGGGCTTCCCTCTGGGTGCCGCGGGCCACGTCTACTTCGGCGATTCGGGAGCAGCCCACGAGATACGCAACTGCCGCTTCCACTCCGACTCGCACGGGGACGCGATCACTGCCAGTTCTGAGTGCGTGGTGCACGTGGAGAGTTCGACGATCTACAACTCGCTATGCCGGATCGGAACGGGAAGCGAGATGCAGCTCTCGGACTGCATCCTGTGGAGTGACGGGTCCGACTTCCTCGCGAACGACGGTACCGCGAGTCTCACGTGCTGCGACTACGGCGGCGGTGTCTCGGGGGCCGTTGTCCCCGACTACTACGACTGTATCTCCATCGACCCGCTCTTCTGCAAGACGGGAGAGGAGCTGACCGAGTGGCTGGCCCTCGACGCCGCGTCCATCTGCCTCGAGGAGTACAGCCCCACGCCGTGTGGGCAGATCGGCGCCGAGGGCGCCGCGTGTGAGGGCGGTCCCGACGGCGACTACATCGAGTCCGACGTCGATCTGGAGCCGGACGACTTCTCAGACGCATTCTCGGAGGTCGCTTCTGGCGGCTGGACTCACGGCACGGTGACGTTCTCGGGTGATCAGACCGTCATCGTGCGCGACCAGGCCGACCCTGACTGGGGTATCTCCATTTTCGCATACGACACCGGAGGAGCCAGTCCCGACACCGTCACGATCTGCGGTCACCTAAAGCTCACGCTGCACGCCGGCCGCGCGGTCGCCCCCTGGTGCGGCCCAATGACCAGGGGTCTCTCGCGCACCTCATCCTCCACCGTGGAGGTGACCGCCGGCCCGGTTCCCATGCTCTTCTACGCCGACAACGGAGGGATCGTCGCGGCTTCGCTCGAGACAGGCTACGGTCTTGGGTTCGATCCGGGGGCGTCGAGCGTCATCACGGCGCTTCCGGGGAATCCCGGGCCGGTAACGGTCTACGTCAACGGCGAGGAGGTTGTTCTCGACCCGGGCGGGTCGACGCCTGTTCCGCCGCCGCCCGATCCGGACATCGATGTGGATCCGACGTCGCTGTCGTTCACCGTGCTGGCTGGGGCAGCGGAATGCGACAGCCTCGTCGTGCACAACCTCGGGTTCTCCGAGCTGACGTGGTCGATCACCGAGGTGGAGGGGAGTCTCGCGCTTCCGAAGCGGGGCGTCGAGGCGATCGAGGGCGCGGTGGTTGCGCGTGGCGGTTCCGCGGACGCCCGCGAGGACTGCCCGTGGCTGAGCGCGGTTCCCGATACGGGCGCGATTGCGGCCGGCGATTCCACGATCGTCGCGGTCTGCGTGGACGCTTCCGGCCTCACGGCTGGGAGCTACTCCTGCGATCTCGTCTTCGAGAGCAACGACCCCGATGAGGCGCAGGTGACTGTGGCGGTCTCTCTGACGGTCGAGAGCGAGACGGCGGCCATCATCGACACGAACCCCGACCACGTCAACGGCGAGTGGGAGATGGCCGGTCCCAGCACCTACTTCGCGAGCGGGGTGGGGGACACCACTCTGACAGGTCTCGTACCGGGCGAGTACACGTGCACGTGGCTGCCCGAGACGGGCGGCGGTGGATGGCGGACTCCCGATCCGGTGACGCAGACGATACCAGCGGGCGAGACTGTGACGTTCACGGGCGACTACTGGCAGCCGCCCGACATCGACATCGTGCCGATGTCGCTTGACTTCGAGGTGGCCGAGGGCGAGACGGACTGCGCGAACCTCGAGATCTCGAACTGGGGGAGCATGGGCGCGATCGATCTCCTCTGGGAGGTGAGCCACGGCGCGTGCACCTGGATCTCGGAGAACCCGACGAGCGGCGCCATCCCGCAGGTCGAGACGCACATCGTCGAGGTATGCGTCGACGCCGGGTCACTCACGCAGGGCGAGTACGACTGCGATCTCGTGTTCGACACGAACGACGACGACGAACTACAGGTGATCGTGCCCGTCGCGCTGACGGTCACCCCGGACACGGACGTGAACGAGGTCCCGACCGAGTTCAGGCTCTGGGCCGCGATGCCGAACCCGTTCAATCCCCGGACCACGATCCGATACGACCTGCCGGAGCCCGCGACGGCTCGTCTCGTCGTCTACGACGTCACGGGACGGCTCGTGCGGGTGCTCGAGGGCGGCGTCGCGCGCGGAGCCGGGCGCCACGCCGTCGAGTGGGACGGTCGGGACGAGCACGGGACTGACGTCGCCTCGGGCGTCTACGTGTACACGTTGAAGGCCGGGCCGTACGAGGGATCGGGGAGGATGACGCTCCTGCGGTGATGGCCTGAAACAGAACGGTCTGCTTCATGGGGGCACCTGCGCGAGCGGCGCGGGTGCCCCCTTCCTTCTGAGTGCATCGTCCCCGGCGGCGGTTGGGCAGAGCCGCTCCCGTGCGGTGATTGGTCTGCGTCTCTCGGGTGCTCGGCCTTCCGGTGGCTCGACCCCGCGATGGCCACCGTGAGATGGAACACGGGGGGGCCGGGCGGACGTCGATGAGTGAGGGGCGAAGCCACAGAAAGCCACCCCACGGGGTGGCCTTTCTGCTCTTGCGCGACAAAAAGCGGTACCTACACAGCATTACGGCAAGAGGCAGTTACACCAAACGCCTGACGCGGATGCCGAAAGCGGATCCCCGTGTTGCTACGGGGGATCTCGTTGTGGTATAATAGATG
>JALGVU010000327.1 GCA_025774545.1 bacterium
GACCGCCGAGGACTTCGAAACGGCGGGCTTCCTGGTGTACCCGTGGGTCATGGGCGGTAACGCCGACTGGATCATCGACGACGCGAACCCGTACGAGGGACTCTACAGCGCTCGTTCCGGCGACGTGGGCGATTACCAGAACTCCGACCTCGAGGTCACCGTGGAGGTCGTGGCTTCGAGCGACATCTCGTTCTGGTACCGGGTCTCCTCAGAGAGTGGCTACGACTACCTGCGTTTCTATGTCGACGGGGCCGAGATCGCGAGCTGGGCCGGATCGGTTCCTTGGACGCAGTTCACCTACCCGGTCTCGAGCGGCACGCGCACCTTCAAGTGGTCCTACACCAAGGACCAATCGGTCAGCACCGGAGACGATTCCGGCTGGGTCGACTTCATCGAGTTCCCGACCCTGGGCGAGATCCCGTATCCGAGCGTGACCGTCGACCCGGGTTCCCTCGCAGAGACGCTCGCTCCAGGCGAGGTCCTACAGACCAGCATTACGCTGGGTAACGAGGGCGATGCCGATCTCGAGCACTCCCTCGCCATCCAGTATCAGGACGGACCGGACGGCCTCCCTGCTGCGTCCGGTGCTCCGTACCACGAGCTCGAGAAGGGCGAGGCCGACATCTACACCGGGGAGCCGCCGGTGACGGGTTCCGGAGGGCCCGACGGTTTCGGCTACAGCTGGATCGACAGCGACGAGGGCGGTGGTCCGGCCTATGACTGGGTGGAGATCGCAGGCATCGGCGTGGTGGTCGGCGGCGGCGATGACGAGAACCTGGGGCCGTTCCCGCTCGGCCTTGACTTCTCTTTCTACGGATCGATCTACAACTCGATTCGCATCTGCACCAATGGCTGGCTGTCGTTTACGTCGACGAACGACGAGTACGACAACCAGTCGATCCCGAATGCCGCCGTACCAAATAACATGCTGGCGCCGTTCTGGGACGACCTGGTACCCAATGTTGGTGGCACCATCTACTACTACGCCGACGCCGCGAACGACCGCTTCATCGTTCAGTGGGACGACGTGCAGCACTGGTCCAGCGGTTCGCCGGAGACCTTCCAGGTGATTCTGAACGCCGACGGCTCCATCGTCTACCAGTACCAGACGGTGGCCCTCGGCAGTAGCTGCACCGTCGGAATCGAGACGGCAGCTGGTACCGACGGACTGCAGGTGCTGTACAACGCCGGCGGCTACTTGGTCGATGGTTTGGCAATCCGGCTCGCCGTCGACCCGGGTCTGTCCTGGCTCAGTGTTTCTCCAGTGTCGGGCCTCCTTGAGCCTTCGGGGTACACGCGACTCAGCGTGGTCATGGACGCCGCCGAGTTGGACGAGGGCGACTACTACGCCAACGTGCGTCTTGCGACGAACGACCCGGACAACCCGCTCCTCGTCATCCCCATCGCCCTGACGGTGACCAGTGACACCGGGATCGGCGACGAGCTGCCAGTTGCGACGATCTTCTTCGGTGCGGTGCCGAACCCGTTCAATCCGGCGACCAGCCTGCACTTCAACCTGCCGCGCGACGGCCACGTCGACATGAAGATATACGACGTCGCGGGTCGTCTCGTTCGCTCGCTCGTTTCCGGGTCACGCCCGGCCGGCGCCAACAGGGTGAAGTGGAGCGGCAAGGACGACGCAGACCGCGCCGTCGCGTCGGGCACGTACTTCGCCCGCTTGGTCGTCGATGGTCAGGTGGAGATCAAGTCCCTGACGCTCGTGCGGTGAGCTCAGGACGCGCGTTGCGTGGGCAAGCACAATCTAATCTGATGACGTCGGCCCGCTTCCTTCTGGGAGCGGGCCGGCTCGCGCCAAGGAGGCCACTGCCAAGACAGGCTCTCCAGTAACTGTGAGGCTCATGGAGGAATGAGATGAGATTCCCTGCTGCCGCGCTCCTGTCCGTACTGGCCCTGGCGTTCTGCCTTCAGAACCTGACTGCCGCCGAACCCGAGACCTCGGACGACCCCGGGAGTGACCCGACGATCGCGGCCGCCGAGACCGACCTCCTGCCTACGGACCGGGAATGGGCTCTCGTCCCCGTGGGGGAATACACGTCCGGAAGGAAGCACGAGGCCCGCGTCATCGGTCACGGCTACCAGATCATGAGGCACTGCGTCACAAACGCGGAGTACGCCGCGTTCCTGAGTGAAGTGCGAGGGCGCGAAGACATCGAGGTGAGCGAGACCATCGTCCGGGGCAGGTTCGCCGGAGACCGTTACTGGGACGCCGGGACATACCAGTTCCTGTTCCACGGGCGGAACGCCTGCCGGATCAGCTACGACGAGGGCGGGTTCAGTGTCGAGAGCGGATTCGAGGACCATCCCGTTGTGCAGGTGAGCTGGTTCGGCGCGGACGCGTACGCAGAGCACCGCGGCTGGCGGCTGCCGACCGAAGAGGAGTGGGAGAAAGCCTGCAGCGGCAACACTGGTCGGGACTATCCGTGGGGAGACACGATCGACGGCACCCGGGCCAACTACTGGAACAGCGGCGATCCCTTCGACAACGACACGACGCCGGTCGGCTACTACGACGGTACCGCTCACGGGAGCCTCACGACCACCGACAGTCCGTCGCCGTACGGTGCCTACGACATGCTCGGGAACGTCTCCGAGTGGACCGCGAGTTCCTGGACGGAGACGGAGCGCACCGAGAGGCTGCATCGGGTCGTGCGAGGTGGGTCGTTCCAAGGCATCAAGGGTGAGATCTCGTGCTGGGGCCGGGGAGATCTGAATCCCTGGCAGGGCTACCCGCACGTGGGATTCCGTTGCGCGAGGTAGGTGAATCGGAGCCGGCGAGGCACTGGTCTTCGCCGGGAAGCGGTCGCGGGATTCCCTGTCAGCCATGTACGAGCCGACGATCAGCTCAACGCGCGCACTCGAAGCTCTCGAAGAACTCCGTCATGGCGATGACGCCCTCCCGTGTGACCTTGATCCCGTAACGGTCACAGAACGTGTGGAAGACGTCCACGTTGACATCGTGGTCGTAGGGCACGAAGGCCTCCTCGATGTCTCCCTCGAGGGGAGCGTTCACATCAAGCATCAGCTTCGGAGCATCGCACGACAGATCGAACGCGTCGAGTGAGATGTGCTTGTAGGTCGGGCTCTGGACGGAGCGGAACCAGAGCTCCCTCTCCGCGATGTTGAAGACG
>JALGVU010000328.1 GCA_025774545.1 bacterium
CGGGCGCGCTCATGGTGCTTCACGTGGCGGCGTGCGTCAAGGGCAAGCTCGGGCGGCGAACGCACGAAGAGGGGGCACCCGGCGTGTTGCCAGGGGCCCCCAATATTCACGACTGCGCGCTCAGAAACGCCGCGCCGACTACGCGGCCTATCTCACGACCGTCACCTTCGACGTCCTCACATCGCGTCCGCTCGTCATCCGAAGGAGATAGACGCCGGCGGGCACGCGCACGCCGGTGTCGTCACGGCCGTCCCACCGGGCGATTCCCTCACTCGCTCCACGACTCACCACGCCCGTCCGCACGACCCGACCGCGGACGTCGTAGACGTCGCAGACGACCTCGCCCGCGTGAGCGCCGGCGTACTCGAACCACGTCGCGCCCGTCGTCGGGTTCGGGCGGGCCGCGGCGAGGAAGAGCACCGGTTCCTCAGCAGCATCGTCAGGGATCCCTGTCGACGTCCCGAGCGTCCCGTCGGGGTTGACGTTCTGCGCGAGGATGTCGCCGGCGTCGGAGCGATCGTCGTTCCACGCGAGGATCGCGAACCCCGACGTGCTCCTTCCCACGTCGAGTCGCGATTTCGGGCTCGGGGTGGAGGCGACGTCGAACTTCGCGATGTCGATCGATCCCGTCGCGTCGAGCCGCGCGCCGTAGAGCCGATCCTGTCCGAACGCCGGGGCCTGTGCCCAGAAGACGAACGCGCCGGTGCCTTCAGTCAGGCAGCGTACGAGGCCGGTCTCATCGGAGCCGACCGGCTCGACAACAGCCCCGTTGTCCGTCCACTGCCGCGCGCCGCTCGCGTCGAACTTCTGTCCGTAGACGCCGTTCATCGACTGCGACGAGTTCTGCTCTCTCCAGAAGAGGAAGGTCTCGCCAGTCGTGGCGTTGTACGAAGCCGACGGGGAGACTCGGATGCGCGTGGCGTTCGTCGACACGGCGGAACCGTTGTGCGGGAACGCCTCGCTCCCGTCCGCGAGTATGTGCTGCGCGTAGCTCTGGAGCTGCGCGCCCCCCGTGTCGTACCAGCTGAAGATCGCCCCTCCCATCCCGTCCGGCACGATCGGCGGGTAGTTCCCGAACTGAAGCGAGCCTGTGTCGAAGACCACGACGGGATCTCCGCCGCCCCAGAGAGATGCTCCGGCCAGGTCGAGCTTCTGCCCCCGGAGCTGCTTCGGCGCCCAGAACTCGGGTCCCGTCTGGTGAACGATCGACAGGATCGCGTCGGTGCCCGCGTCGTGAAGGTCGCTCGCTGTGTACGAGCCTTCGGCGGGCGTGAGCACCACATCGGCGACCCACAGCTGCGCGCCCGTGGCGTCCAGCTTCTGGAGGCGGGCACTCATGTCCTGTGTCCACGCAACGACCACTCCCCCGTCGCTCGTGCCCGCGATCTTCGGGGAGGCGACGAAGTCGCTCGTGCTGGTGAGCTGGATGCCGGCGGTTCCCCAGAGCAGCAGCCCCGTCGGCGAGACCTTCGAGGCCGTGATCTGGATGCCGCCGTAGCGTTCGTCACGGAACGCGAGCAGCGCGTTGCCGGACGCGTCGACGTCGAGGCCGTAGTCCTGCGTCGAGCTGAAGTTCCGATCGGCGACGAGGACGCCGTTGTGTGCGAAGAGCTCGTTGCCGCCGGCGTCCAGCTTCTGCACGCGGACGTCGAACCCGTTTCCGAGGCTGTCGAGCCAGCTGATGTAGCAGCCGCCGTCGTCCGTCGGCGCCACCTTCGGCTGGACCTGATCGCCGGAGGCATCCGTGACGGCGAGGTTCACCGCCGCGTCGGACGACCACTGAGCCTGAGAGACAGAGGCAACGAGGAGGAGAACACAGCAACCGAGAAGCAGTGCGCGAGGCATGGGAACCCCCTTCCAGGTCCGGAGAATCGGAACGCGTGAGAGTGTGGGCTCATGCGACGGCGCAGAGCCGGGACGCATGCTGCCACGCGTCCCCCGCCGTCTCTTGCCATCATACCAGATCCGGTGGTTTTCTCGAAGCTCGGACTGGGGCCAGCTCGCGCGGCGCGGGAGCCGATCACAGAGACGCGGGCTGCCGGAGGTCCGACAGCCCGCGTCCACAGAACCACGCGTCACCCTTCAAAGAACGATACTACCTGTACAGCCCCTTCACGGTGCTCCACGTCGAGTTCTCGACGGGCGTGGTCTCGGTGAGAACGTAAACTTCCCAGCCTGAGAACGTGGGGGCATCTCCGCCAGCGCCGTCGGCCACGAAGACGTAGAAGCAGCCGCCGGTGGCAAGACCGTTGAAGACATCGAGCCCCACGCTGTCGTAGTCCGGCCCGTAGCAGCCCGGATCGAAGGCGGTCGGGCAGACGTCCTCAATCGAGGCCGCCGTGTCGTCGAAGCCGTACCAACCCGCGAGGTCGCCGGAGCAGCCACAGCAGCCATCCGGATCACAGAAGTCGAGCGTGTGCCGGCAGAGCACCTCGCCCTGGGTCTCCGGTGTGCCGTCGCAGTCGGCGTCGTAGAGCAGCCAAACTCTGAGGTCGCCGATCCAGGTCTGGTAGATCTCGACGTAGAAGATCACATCCTCCATGACGTTCCCGGGGGTCGTTGCGAGCGGTCCGAAGGTGGCGCCGTTCGGATCGCCATCAGGGACCGCGCCGCCCGGGCCACCGAGGTAAGCTTCGTAGCCGGCCGTCGTGCAGTCGTCACGGCTCGGACCCACGCCGGAGCTGTTGCCCGGGCCCTTCTGGGCAAAGGCGACTCCGGTAATGAGCACGCATGCAAGAAGTACAAATGCCATTGTCTTCATCGCGGGCTCCTCCAAACTCCGTGTTGTCGTTCAGATCGCGAACTCATCTTCAGCAGTTCTGTGTGCGCACCTCCTTTCTGTGGCGCCCGGCAACAGAGGCCGAATACGACAACAACGGCCCGTCCCTCACGGGGCGCACGGGTCTGACGGGTGCGTGGTTCTACTCGGAGACACACTAATGATACACGATGCGCGGCTCGCACCGAAGAGGAAGTGGCGCGTTTGTTTGAGCGGGCGCTCAGCAATCACCGCCCGATGCTCCCACACGCACGCGGGCCCTCGACGTCGCCGTCAGGGGCCCACGATGCTCCAGTCGGTTGTTTCGGACTACTTCAGAAGAACCATCGACCTCGTCTCCCCGAACTCGGGAGTCG
>JALGVU010000085.1 GCA_025774545.1 bacterium
AGGCTGCTGCCCCACGTTCGCGATGCTGATCTCCCCGTAGGCGATGCCGTCGCCGATGAGGTGGAACGAGAGGAAGGTCGGATAGACGTCGACGTCGGGCTCGGGAGTGATGGGGGTGCACGCGTGGGCGCCGTGCGCCGTGAAGAGCGTGAAGTCCGCGATGGTGACCGTGCCGTCGCAGTTGTAATCGGTCCGGCAGGCGTCGCTCGCGAAGTCTCCCTGGAAGATGTTCTGGTCGACCAGGTCTGAGAGGCAGTTGCCGTTGAGGTCGTACGACAGCCACTCCCGCGTGTCGCTCGTTTCGTCGGTGCCGAGCCAGGGGATCGCGACGCCGCGGCAGATCACTCGCGTCGTGACCTCGCAGCACGCGGGGTCGTCCGAGACGTCGAGGCCGCCCTGGACGGAGATCACCGCGACGCCGGCGGGGCTCGTGGTGGCGGAGACGGGCGGACAGATCGACATGTCGCACGTGCCGGTGAAGACGGCCCACACCATGGCGCCACCGATCGGCGCGTCGTCGGCGTCCTTGACCCTGATGGTCAGGTGGCCTTCCCCGTCGCCCTGCGGACAGACGATCACCTTGGAGTCGCCGCAGGCTAGGTCTTCCCACACGACGAACGAGTTGTCAGGATCGGGCTGCTGTGCGATCGCAGCGCCAGCCAGCACGAGAATCACAAGAGCAGCCGTGACGACGCGAGCTCTCATGGTGACCAACTCCCTTCTCCGCTGCCCCTCGCGGGGCAGCAGCGAGATGCACGAGCGGAGGCGACGAGCGGGCTCGCGCGCCGTGGTTCGTGATCGTCGATCTTGTCCGCGTATTAAGGAGGAAACCACATATCTGACCGCAAGTCAATGCCCGAGTGCGCCGGCCTCGAACGGGGGCAGCTTGCCGCGGCCTCGCGATCTGCGGTGCCCGTATCGGCTGCAGGCCCGCTGTCTGCGCGAGTGGGCCGGGCCGCTGCCGGCCGTGCCTCGCTCGCCGCCGTCGGCCGTGTCTCACGCGTCGCCATCGGTCACGCTTCACGCGCCGCCATCGCCCGCGCCTCACGCGCCGCGGCTCGACCGCCGCTCGCACCGCGATTCCTGAATCACCGAGCGCATGACTGGGGTCCTATGCGATGCGAGATCATCCACAACGATCGGTCCGAGCCGGTGTCTGACAAGTGTGACCGGCCACGACGCGCTTCGCACGTGATTCCACCGCAGGGGGGAGCCATGGAACTCACGATCGAGAACGTCTCGAAGACCTACTCGAACGGCGTCCGCGCACTGGACGGCGTTTCGCTTTCCATCCCGACGGGCATGTTCGGCCTCCTGGGGCCGAACGGTTCGGGGAAGACGACCCTCATGCGCACGATCGCGACACTTCAGGACTCCGACGGCGGGAGGGCTCAGCTCGGCGACATCGACGTCCTCAAGGACAAGGAGTTCCTCTCGCACCTCGCGGCCTTGAAGGGCATCACGAACACCGGCGAGCGGAAGGACGTGGTCGAGGCGCTCCTTCACCGGACGAACCTCTGGAACATCCGGAAGCAGAAGCTCGGGAGCTTCTCGGGCGGCACGAAGCAGCGCTTCGGCATCGCGCAGGCGCTCCTCGGCAACCCGCAGCTCATCATCGTCGACGAGCCGACGGCCGGCCTCGATCCTGAGGAGCGGAACCGGTTCCTGAACCTCCTCTCCGAGATCGGGGAGAACGTCATCGTCATCCTCTCGACGCACATCGTCGACGACGTCGCGCAGGTCTGTAGCCGCATGGCCATCATCAAAGAGGGGCGCGTGCTCCGGACGGGGGAGCCTGAGGATGCGATCGCCGAGATCCGCGGGAAGGTCTGGCGGAAGGTGATCGACAAGTCCGAACTCCCCGCGTACGAGAGTGAGCACGACGTCATTTCGACGCGGCTCCGCAGCGGGAGGACGCTCCTCCACGTCTTCGCCGACGGCCGTCCGGATCCGTCGTTCGACGGCGCCGATCCCGATCTCAAGGACGTCTACTTCATCACCCTCTCGCGCGAGAACGGCGCGGACGCGGCCTCGGGGCCTCCGCGGGCACGCGCCGGCGGGGAGGGCACCGGGCCGTCCGATGCGGGCAGCGGCTCGTCCGGTGGCGGTGCAGGCTCGCCCGGCGGGAGCGGCAACGGCGGTGGCACGCGGGAGGCGTCCTCCGTCTTCCCTCCGAACGCGCACGTGTCTGCGAGCGCCCGTGATACCTCGGACGACGGCGCGAGGAGGTAGCACGGTGTTCGGGCAGATTCTCGGATTCGAGATTCGGTACCTCTTCAAGCGTCCGGCCGTCTACTTCTTCGCGGCCATCATGTTCCTCATGGCGTTCTCGGCCGTCGCGACCGACTCCGTTCAGATGGGCGGCGCGATCGGGAACGCGGCCAGGAACTCACCGTTCGAGATCGTGCGGCTCCTCTCGATGATGAGCATGATCGGGATGATCGCGATCACCGGGTTCGTCGCGTCGGCGGTCAACCGCGACCACGAGCTCGCGACCGACGAGATGTTCTTCGCGACGCCGGTCTCGAAGGCGTCGTACCTCTTCGGGCGCTTCGCGGGCGCGCTCCTCGCGGCGTTCTTCGCCGTCTGCATGAGCGCCCCGGCGGTCGCCCTCGCGAGCCTCATGCCGTGGCAAGACCCCGAGCGCATCCTACCTTTCAACGTCCTGCCCTATCTCTACGCGCTCGGGGTCTTTGTTCTTCCGACGCTCTTCCTCGGGGGTGCGATCCTTTTCGCGTTCGCGACCCTCACGAAGCGCGTCCTCTTCACGTACGTCGCGATGATCGGGGTCCTGATGGCGTACGCCCTCACGCAGATCCACCTGGGGGACCTCGAGAGCAGGGGAGCCGCGGCGCTTCTCGATCCCTTCGGGGTCACAACCTTCAACGTCGCGACGCGCTACTGGACCGTCGTCGAGAAGAACACGCTCCTGCCGGCCTTCGAGGGCGCGCTCATGATGAACCGCGCCCTCTGGACCGCGGTCGGCGTCGGGTTCCTCGGGCTCACGTGGTGGCGCTTCCGCATGGCGGTCGGCGAGCGGCGTTCGCGTGTCCGCCCGACCGAGCCCGGCGTCCTCGAGATCGCGGGACGGGTCAGGTCCGAGGCCGTGGCGCTTCCGATGGTGACGCAGGACTTCTCGCGGCGCGGGCGCGTGCAGCAGTGGATCGCGCAGACGAGGGTCGACGTCATGGGCGTCCTGAAGAGCGTCCCGTTCATCGTCATTCTCATCTTCGGTATGTTCAACCTCGCGGGAAGTCTCGGCGCCGACGTCGGCGGCAGGACGGGCTACCCCGTCACGCGCGAGATGCTCTCGATGATCGCGGGCACGTTCGAACTCTTCCTCTTCGTGGTGCTCCTCGTCTTTGCGGGGCAGCTCGCTTGGCGCGAGCGCGCAGCGAGGATGCACGAGATCCACGACTCGATGCCCGTTCCCGACTGGATACCGCTGACGTCGAAGCTCACCGGGCTCGTCGTGATTTCAGGTCTGGCGCTCGCCGTCGCGATGGGCACGACGATCGTCTACCAGCTCGCGAAAGGCTACACGAACCTCGAGATCCCTCTCTATCTCCGCGGGCTCTTCGCCGTCTCGCTCGCCGAGTGGGTCCTCATCGCCGCGCTCGCGATCTCGGTCCAGACGCTCACGAACAACAAGATTGCGGGTTTCGTCATCATGGTCGTGTACTTCGTCGGGCTCGAGGTCCTGCCCTCGGTCGACCTCACGAACAACATGTACATATACGGGACGACTCCTCCCGCGCCGTACTCCGACATGAACGGGTACGGCCACTTCGTGCAGCCTCTCGTCTGGTACAACATCTACTGGGGGTTCCTCGCGGCGGCGCTCGTCCTCGTTTCGAGCCTCTTCTGGATTCGGGGGACCGACAACCCCATGAGGCTCAGGCTCAGGGAGGCCGCGCGGCGGCTGACGCCCGGACGAACGGTGGCGTTGGTCGCGCTCCTCGTCGGGTTCGCGGCCACCGGCGCCTGGATCCACCGCAACACGCACGTCGTGAACGAGTACGAGACGGGGAGGAGCGAGAACGCGCTCGAGGCCCGATACGAGCGGGAGTACAAGCAGTACGATGGGCTCCCGCAGCCCAGGATCACCGACGTCAGGCTCAGCGTCGACATCTACCCGAGCGAGCGGCGCGTCGAGATCGCGGGCGATCTCACGCTCGTGAACAAGACCGACGTCACGATCGAAGAGCTGCACGTCCTGAACGACCGCATGCTCGAGGTCGTCTCGATGAGCCTGCCGGACGACGCCATCAAGCATGACGACCGCGAGGTCGGCTATCGGATCTACGCGCTTGGGCGTCCGCTCGCGCCGGGCGACACGCTCGACGTCGCGTTCGCCGCGCGGATCACGAACGAGGGGTTCGTCGATGGGCGCTCGAACACGCGCGTCGTCGAGAACGGGACCTTCCTCGACAACAGCCACTGCGTGCCGATCTTCGGATATCTGGGCGACCGCGAGCTTTCCGATCCCCACGAGCGGCGGAAGCACGGGCTGCCGGAGCGGGAGCACATGGCGCCGCCGGACGACATCGTCGCCCGAGGCAACACGTTCACCGTCGACGCCGACTGGATCACCTACGAGGCGACGCTCTCGACCGCCGAGGACCAGATCGCGATCACGGCCGGGAACCTCGAGCGCGAGTGGGTCGACGGCGGCCGCCGCCACTTCCACTACGTCATGGACACCCCGATGCTCCATTTCTTCCCCGTGGTGTCCGGACGGTACGAGGTCGCGCGGGCCACGTGGAACGACGTCGAGATCGCGGTCTACCACCATCCGGCGCACACGTACAACGTCGGGCGCATGATCGAGTCGATCGAGCAGTCGCTCGACTACTACACCGCGAACTACTCCCCGTACCAGCATCGCCAGATCCGCGTGGTCGAGTTCCCGCGCTACAGCTCGTTCGCGCAGTCGTTCGCGACGACGATCCCGTACTCCGAGAGCGCGCACTTCATCGACGACCTCAGGAACGAGGAGGATCTCGATCTTCTGTTCTACGTGACGGCGCACGAGGTGGCGCACCAGTGGTGGGGGCACCAGGTCGTCGTCGCGTGGGTGCAGGGTGCCACGTTCATCGAGGAGAGCATGGCGCAGTACTCCGCGCTGATGGTGATGGAGAAGAACGTCGGGCGCGAGCGCATGAAGAAGTTCCTCGCGTACGAGCTCGACCGGTATCTGTCAGGCCGCGGACGTGAGCGGGAGGAGGAGAGGCCGCTCGTGACCGTGGAGAACCAGGGCTACATCCACTACCGGAAGGGAAGCCTCGCGATGTACGCGCTCCGGGACTACGTGGGGGAGGAGCGGCTGAACGAGGCGCTCCGTGACTACATCGGTCGCGTGGCGTACCAGGAGCCGCCCTACACGAACTCGCTCGAGTTCGTTGAGGCGCTGAGGGAAGCCGCGCCCGAGAGCCTCGACTACCTGATCGAGGACCTCTTCGAGACGATCACGCTCTACGACAACCGGGCGGAGGAGGCGACGGTCGAGGAGACCGAGAACGGGCGATACCGCGTCCGCCTCGCCGTGCAGTCGCGCAAGGTCCGCGCCGACGGACGGGGCGTCGAGACGGAGGTCCCGCACGAGGACTGGATCGAGATCGGGGTGTTCGGGGAGCGGAGCGAGGGCGAGCCCGACGGGAAGCCGCTCTACCTCGAGAAGCACAGGCTGGCGAGCGGGAGCTCTGCGATCGAGGTCGTCGTCGACGAGCGGCCGGTGCGAGCCGGTATCGATCCGAGGAACCTGCTGATCGACCGGGTGCCCTCGGACAACGTGAGGAGAGTCACGGGATAGGCGAGGGCGGGCGGTCACTGCCGCGCATGGCACGTCCCCGGGCGAGCCGCGGCGCGCCGACGGGAAGGCGACGCGGACGCTGGGTGGACCGCCCGTTCCACGCCACTGGAGGTCGATCGTGTTTCGCGATGTCCTCTCGTTCGAACTGCACTATCTCCTGAGGCGACCGGCGATCTACTTCTGTCTGGCGCTCTTCCTCCTGGTCGGGTTCTTCAGCGTCGCCTCGGACACCTTCTCGTCGGGGAGCAGCCTCACCGCCGCGGCGCGGAACTCCCCGTTCGAGATCGTCAAGGTGCTCGGCTCGTTCTCCGTCCTGGGCCTCCTCGTCGTCGCCGGGTTCGTCGCGACCGCCGTGAGCCGCGACAGGCAATACGGCGTCGAGGAGATCTTCTACAGCACGCCCGTGGCCAAGGGATCGTACCTGGGCGGGCGCTTCGTCGGGGCGCTCATCGTCGCGTCGATCGCGGTCGGCGCGACGGCCGTCACGATGATGCTCGCCGGCCTCATGCCCTGGCTCGACCCAGCGCGGATCGTCCCGCTCGACCTCAGGCCCTACCTCTACGCGCTCGGCGTCCTCGTGATCCCGAACCTGTTCCTGACCGGCGCGATCGTCTTCGCAGTCGCGACGCTCACGCGCCGGGTGCTCCTCGCGTACGTCGTCGTGATCGCGCTCGTCGCGCTCTGGATCGTCGCGCGGAAGTTCACCGCGGACCTCGGGAGCCGCTCTCTCGCGGCGATTCTCGACCCGTTCGGGCTCACCTCGTTCCGTGTCGCCACGCAGTACTGGACGGTCGCCGAGAAGAACACGATGCTGCCGGCCCTCGACGGGGCGCTGATCCTGAACCGCGCGCTCTGGATGTCGGTAGGCTTGGGGTTCCTCGTCCTCACGTGGGCGCGCTTCCGAATGAGTGTGTTCGAGACCGTCTCGCGCTTTGGCGCGCACGGCGGCAGGACGGGCGCGGCGGCAGGGGGCGGTCGGGGCATCACGGGCGGGGCTCCCGAGCGCGCAGGGGCGGAGACACCCCCGATCCCCATCCCGAGTCCGACCCTGGTCTTCAACCGCCGAACGTGGCTCCGGCAGTGGCTCGGCCAGACGCGGATCGAGATCACGGGCGTCGTTCGAAGCGTCCCGTTCCTCCTGATGTTGTTCCTCGCGTTCCTGATGCTCGTGACCGGCGTGCTCTCGGAGGTCGCGGGAACGAGGACGTACCCCCTGACCAGGGTCATGGTCGAGGAGATCGCGGGCGTCTTCGAGCTCTTCCTCGTCCTCGTGCTCATCATCTACGCCGGCCAGCTCGTTTGGCGGGAGCGCGCCGCCGGGATGCACGAGATCCACTCCGCCACGCCGGTGCCCAACTGGATCCCGATCACAGCGAAGGTCACGGCTTTGGGCGCCGTCTCGGTCGCCATGCTCACCGCCGCGGCCGTCGCGACGATCGTGATCCAGATGGCCAAGGGCTACACCGATTTCGAACTCGGGCTCTACGCGCGCGGCCTCTTCGCGGTCGCGCTTCCCCACTGGCTCATGATCGGCGCCCTCGCGATCGCCGTGCAGGTCTTCACACCGAAGAAGATCGTGGGCTTCCTGGTCGCGCTGGCGTGCCTCGAGACGCTCGAGTGGTTTCCGGAGATCGGGCTCGAGCATCACCTGAACCTCTTCAGCACGACGCCCGAGGTGGTCTACTCGGACATGAACGGGTACGGCCACTTCGTCGCGCCCTTCGCGTGGTTCAACGTCTACTGGGGGTTTCTGACGGCCGCGCTCGTCATCATCGCGGGGCTCTTCTGGGTGCGCGCCACCGATGCTCCTGCGCGGCTCCGCATCCGGGAGGCGAGAAGGCGCCTGAACCGCGCCGGCGTGGCCGGTCTCGCCGCGGTCTTCGTCGGGTTCGCGGCGACCGGCGCGTGGATCTTCTACAACACGAACGTCCTGAACCTCTACGTGCCGGAGAAGAAAGCCGCTCACTTGACGGCGGACTACGAGACACGCTACAAGCGGTACGAGGCCTTGGCTCAGCCGCGGGTCATCGCCGTCTCGCTCGAGGCCGACATCTATCCGGACGCGAGACGGGTCGACGTCTCAGGCGACCTTCTCCTCGTGAACAAGACCGACGAGACGATCGACGAGCTCCACGTCCGGCTCGATCCGGAGCTCGAGTGGGGAACGTTCGGCCTTCCCGACGATGCCCTCGAGGTCGACGACCGCGTGCTCGGCTACCGGATCTACCGGCTCGAGGAGGCGCTCGCGCCCGGCGACTCGCTCGACTTCGACTTCGAGGTGGCGGTCGCGAACGAGGGGTTCCGCAACCACGACTCCGACATGCGCGTCGTCGGGAACGGCACGTTCCTCTCGAACTTCCACGTTCTGCCGACGATCGGATACAGCCGCCACGACGAGATCGAAGACCCGAACGTGCGCAGGCGCCACGGGCTGCCGCCGCGGCAGGGAATGCCGGCCCCGGACGACCCGGTGGGTCGGATGAACACGATGGGCGCCGACTCGGACTGGATCAGCTACCGCGCGACGCTCTCGACCGCCGAGGACCAGATCGCGGTCACGGCAGGCTACCTCGAGCGCGAGTGGACGGAGAACGGGAGGCGGTACTTCAGCTACAGCATGGACTCGCCGATCCTGAACTTCTTCCCGATCCTCTCGGCTCGGTACGAGGTGGCGAGGGATCGCTGGAACGATGTCGCGATCGAGATCTACTACGATTCGGCGCACGCCTACAACGTCGACCGCATGATCGCATCGATCAAACGGTCGCTCTCGTACTACACGGAGAACTTCGGGCCGTACCAGCACCGCCAGGTTCGGATCCTGGAGTTCCCGCTCTACCGAACATTCGCGCAGTCGTTCCCCAACACGATCCCGTACTCAGAGGCGATCCACTTCGTCGACGATCTCCGCGACCCCGAGAGCATCGATCGGGTCTTCAACATCACGGCCCACGAGGTGGCGCACCAGTGGTGGGGGCACCAGGTGACGGCGGCGCGCGTGCAGGGCAACACGTTCATTGAGGAGAGCCTGGCGCAGTACTCGGCGCTCATGGTCACGGAGAAGGAGTACGGGCGCGAGGTGGTCAAGAGATTCCTCGAGTACGAGCTCGACCAGTATCTCGTCGGCCGCGGACGGGAGCGGGGCGAGGAGATGCCGCTCGCCCTGGTCGAGGACCAGGGCTACATCCACTACCGGAAGGGAAGCGTCGCGATGTACGCGCTTCGCGAGTACATCGGGGAGGAGGCGTTGAACGCGGCGCTCCGCGGGTACGTCGAGCGCGTGGCACATCAGGAGCCGCCCTACACGAACTCGCTCGAGCTCATCGCGGCCCTCAAGGACGCGACGCCCGAGGAGTACGCCTACCTCATCGAGGACCTCTTCGAGACGATCACGCTTTACGACAATCGGATCGACAGCGCGAGCGTCGAAGCGACCGGCGATGGGCGCTACCGCGTCCGTCTCGAGGTCGAGTCTCGGAAGCTCCGCGCCGACGGGAAGGGCGTCGAGCGGGAGATCGAGCATCACGACTGGATCGAGATCGGGGTCTACGGCGAGCGTGACGGGGAGGAGATCCCGCTCTACCTCGAGAAGCACTGTCTCGAGAGCGGGAACTCAGCGATCGAGGTCGTGGTGGACGAGCGGCCGGTCGCCGCCGGGATCGATCCCCGGAACCTCCTGATCGATCGGATGCCCGAGGATAACCTGAGGCCCATCGCGGGATAAGCGGAGGTGCGGCGGCTGATGGGCCCCGGAGGCTGCGGGCCGAAGGGCAGGGGAGCGGCAGGTAAGGCAGGACGAGTGGAGAGTATCGATGCGCGGGGCTTCGGAAACGGCCCGCGTTCGTCTATAATAGGGAGTGCTACCCCGCTCGATCACAAGCTCGCTGTTCCCACGCATCCGAGGAGGTTCCATGGAACCGAACGCAAGGCACCAGAGAGGGGAGCGCCTCTGGCCCTGGCTCGCGGGCTTCGGCGCGTTCTTGTGGATCGTTCTCCGCAGCGGGGCGAATCCCCGGAGGCTCTCGTACCCGTGCCAGCGTGCCGCCCTGCCGATCGCGGTGACCTGGCTCGCCGCCGTCGCCGCCTTCGTGGGCGGCGGCCTGCTCCTGAGGAGGTTCGCGAGGCTCTCCCTGATCGCGGTGCTCGCGATCGGGGCCGTCTGGTTCATCGCGACCGTGCCGGGCGCGACGCGCGCGGATCCGCCCCTTCCCCGCGATCTTCCCGTCTGGGAGGTCGACGACCCGACCTCGGTCGTCTTCCTGCTCGAGAACCTGCCGCCGACCGCTGGCTCGCTCGCCGCGGGCGACGCCTCCGTTCCCGACGAACATCTTCCCGATCCGGCCATCGACACCCTCGTGGACATGCTGGCGGTCAAGGGCGTCCATCTGCACGAGACCGGCGGGCGGCCGGAGGGGATCGTCGGGGCCGACGACGTCGTCGTGATCAAAGGCAACTATCAGTGGAGTTGGCGGAACTCGACGAACACCGACCGAGTGAAGGGGCTCATCCATCAGATCCTGTCGCACCCCGACGGGTTCACGGGTGAGGTCCTCGTGTGCGACAACGGACAGGACTACGGGCACGGAGGCTTCGGGGGAAACCTGAACGAGAACGACAACAACTCCGATGATCCCGAGCAGTCGATCCTCGATGTCGTGGCGACCTTCCACGCGAAGGGCCATTCCGTCTACGCCGTCGACTGGAACACGTGGTGGAGCGACGTGGTCGGGGAGTACTCCGAGGGGGACATGGCGAACGGCCATCCCTACGACGATGTCACGAAGATCTCGTACCCGAAGTTCCAGTCGCCGTCCGGGGAGCGCTACATCTCGCTCCGCCACGGGATCTGGGATCCGGGATCCGAGACGTACGACCCGTCGCGTCTCACGATCGTCGACTTCCCCGTCCTCAAGCACCACGGCTTCACGGGCTCGACGATTGCGGTCAAGAACTGGGTCGGCGTTCTGACGACCTACGACAAGTGGGGCCGATACGGGGGGAACACGGCGTTCCACGACACCTACGTTGAGGGGGATGAAGCGCTTCCGGCGAAGGTCATGCAGGTCACGCTCCCCGCGCTCACGATCGTCGACGCGACGTGGACCACGAAGAGCGGTCCCGTGAACGAGAACCCGGCCGCTCTGGCCGAGACGCGGGTGCTCACCGCGTCGACCGACCCTGTGGCCGCGTCGTGGTACGCGGCCAAGTACGTCCTCGCGCCCATCTCGTACTACCCGAACGACAGTGACCCCGATTACCCCGGCGGGAACTACAACAGGTCGATGGGCAACTGGCTCGCCTACTTCCAGAGCGTTGGGCTTCCCTTCACGTGGGACCCGGCAGAGATCTCGGTCTACAACGACGACATTCTCACTTCGGGGGTCGACTCGCCGGTCAGGACCGGGCTCATCCTGCACCAGAACGCGCCGAACCCGACGCCTGGGCAGACGGCGCTCGGGTTCTACCTTCCGACGCGGCAGCGGGCGCGTCTCGCGATGTACGACGTGACTGGGCGCGAGGTGGC
>JALGVU010000008.1 GCA_025774545.1 bacterium
GCGGTCGCGCGCTCCGACTTCCAGACCGTCGTGGACGGGGAGACGTGCACCGGCTGCGGCGCGTGCCTCGAACGGTGCCAGTTCGGAGCGCTCACGATGCCTGGGGAGGTCACGGTCGTCGATCACGTCCGGTGCGTCGGGTGCGGCGTGTGCGTGCCGTCCTGCCCGGTCGAGGCGCTCTCCCTCGAGCGGCGGCCGGAGGGCGAGGTTCCCGAAATCCCCGCGAACAGACGCGCCTGGATGCTCGAGCGCGCGCGGAAGCGCGGCATGGCGCCCTCCGACGTCTTCTAGTTCCTCCGCCGAAGAAGGGTGCCGCCGGTTCTGTCGGTCCCCGGGGCGCATGGGCCTCGCGGGCGTGCGTGCGGCGCGAAGGCGTTGAGCGAGGATTCAGTATAGCCTTCCTCCAATGTGGACAGCCTTCCCGTACACATGCGATAATGATTCTGGAGCAGGGGAAACTGATCCCCGTCTCGTTCGAGCGGGTTCCTCGTGTGCCGTGGTGGGCCGGCCCGGACGGGCGTCCGTCGGCCGGGGAGTGCGAGGGGAATCCCGTTCGTGAGGTGACATGAGCCGCGCGCCCTTTCAGGTCCTGGTGCTGCCCTTCGTCGTCGATCCCGACGGCACTCCGCAGTACGCGGTGTTTCGTCGGGAGGACGAGGGTTGGTGGCAGGGCATCGCGGGAGGGGGCGAGGACGGAGAGACCCCTCTCGACGGCGCGAGGCGCGAGGCCCGGGAGGAAGCCGGGATCGCGTCCGACGCCCGCTTCATCACGCTTGCCGCGAGGGCGTCGGTTCCCGTCACCCAGGTAGCGGGGTCCCTCTGGGGGGATGACATCCTGGTCATCCCGGAGTATGCTTTCGGCGCGGAGATGCCGGCTCGGGTCATTCGGCTCTCGAGCGAGCACTCCGAGGTGAAGTGGGTCGACTACGAGTCGGCTCGGCAGCTTCTGAGGTGGGACAGCAATCGGACGGCCCTCTGGGAGCTCAACGAGCGGATCGCGCGAGCGGCGTGACGGCCGCGAGCGTCCGTTCGGACCGCCGTTGCTGGGAAGACGGAACGAGAGGCGACCGACCACCTCGTCGGTCGACCGCGCAGACGAAGGCGGGGGCACCCTTCTTCGCGGCGCGGGCGGTTGGGACTGGTGAGAGGAGGTAGGTTTTGGCGAATCTCGGCAAGATCCTCTGGGTGCTGGCAGCGCTCGCCTTCGTCCTTGCGGCCATCACGGGGCTGACCCGAAACTGGACGCTGGGCGTCGGACCCGAGGGCTTCTCGCGGGCGTGCTCGAATCTCGCGCTCCTCGCCATCGGGTTGAATCTCGTCTTCGACAAGTGGAAGAAGGGGAGCTAAAGGCTGTCGGCCCTGAACCGAGCCGCGATGCCGAGGATCCACCGTGCCGAGGCGTCCTACGACCTCTCGGTGGCCCGCGCGCTCGTCGAGGAGTACGTCGCCACGCTCGGCTTCGATCTCGGCTTCCAGGATGTTGGGCGGGAGCTCGCTGACTTCCCCGCGGGGTACGCTGCCCCGGACGGCTGCCTCCTTCTGGCCGAGCTCGATGGGCGGTCGGCGGGGTGCGTGGCCGTGCGCCGGTTCTCGTCCCGGATCTGTGAGATGAAGCGGCTGTACGTTCTCCCGAAGCGCCGCGGCCACGGCGTCGGGAGGGCGCTCGCGCGGGCCGCGATCGAGCACGCGAGGGCGCTCGGCTACGAGCGAATGCGGCTCGACACGATCGCGGACATGACGGAGGCCGACTCGCTGTACCGTTCGCTCGGTTTCGAGGAGATCGCCCCGTACCGACCGAACCCCATCGAGGGAGCGAGGTTCTTCGAACTCGAGCTCTGAGCGAGGCCGCGGAGTCGCGGCCTCGTCGTCTGACCGAGTGGGCAGGGCTCCGGAAGGCCTCGCCGCCCGGCACGCCGCTTCGACGAAAGGACACGCGGATGACGGAGAGGGCGTTTCAGGACTTCTACCCGGATGACCTGGCGCAGTGCTACGGTTGCGGCACGCTGAACGAACACGGACTCCAGATCAAGAGCTACTGGGACGGTGACCAGACCGTCTGTCACTACACGCCGCGGCCGTACCACACGGCCGTGCCGGGCTACGTGTACGGCGGGCTTCTCGCGTCGCTCATCGACTGCCACTGCACGGGAACGGCGGCCGCCGCGGCGGCGCGGGCAGAGGACCGCGCCATAGACTCTGATCCGCCTCTCCGCTTCGTGACCGCCTCGCTCAAGATCGACTACCTGAAGCCGACGCCGCTCGGGGTCCGGCTCGAGATACGGGCGAACGTGACGGAGATCAAGGGTCGGAAGGTCGTCATGACGGCGACGCTCGCGGTGGAAGGGACCGTGACGGTGCGGGGCGAGGTCATTGCGATTCGCGTCCCGGAGGACCTGTTGGCGGAGTAGGTGGCCGGACGCGCGCGTGACGACGGCGAGGGACTAGAAAGGGAGAAGAGACGCGTGAAGAGGACCGTCCTCATCAGGAGCGAGTACCTGGTCGAGTCTCCACCGGACCTGGGCGCGAAGCTCATGGCCTCCTTCTTGAGGAAGCTCTGCGCGGAACGCGAGAAGCCGGACACGGTCTTCTTCTACGGGACTGGCGTCAGGCTCCTCACGAAGGCGTCTCCGGCGCTCGATGCTGTCGAGGCGCTTTCCGACGTGGGCGTCGAACTCGTCGCGTGCGGCACGTGCGTCGGCTACTTCGAGATCAAGAACGACATCGCAGTCGGGAGAACGGGAGACATGCGCGAGCTCATCTCGCTCGCGATGAAGTCGGGAAGCGTCGTTACCGTGTGAGAAGCGTGCGTGCGGACGCCGGGACGAGGCGACGCGGAGGTCTCGCAGGACGGAAGGGAGTCGAGCGTGGATTCGAGGCGGAAACTCATGCTCACGTTGGCGCTCGTGACGCTCGCGGCCGTTGTCGCGGGGTGCGCCGCCGGCACCGAGCGATTCACCATGGGGCAAGCGGGATTCTGGGCCGGTCTCTGGCACGGGATCATCGTCGTGATCGCGTTCATCATCAGTCTCTTCAGCGACAGCGTGAGAATCTACGAGGTGAACAACACCGGGGCGCTCTACGATCTCGGGTTCGTGCTCGGCGTGCTCATCTCGTTGGGTGGATCGGGGCGCGCTCGATGCAAGACGAAGCAGCGCAAGCGCTCCCGCAAGGAGCAGGAGTGGGAGGAGATCGGCGGCAAGATCGAGGAGAAGGTCCGCCGGGGTATCAAGTGCTGGATCGATGAGGAGGACGCCGAGGAGAAGCAGTGGGAGGAGATCGGCGCCAAGGTCGAGGAGAAGATCAAGCGGGAGCTTCGGAAGTGGACCGATGACTAGTCCAGCCGGGGGAATCCGATGGGCGACGGGATGAGACGTTCCGTGCTCCTGGGCGTTGCCGCCGTGCTCTTCGTCGCTGCGTGCGCCCTCTTCTTCTGGCACACGACCGACGACGCGTTCATCTCGCTCCGATATGCGCGGAATCTCGCGTCCGGGGACGGGCTCGTCTTCAACCCGGGCGAGCGGGTCGAGGGCTTCTCGAATCTCCTGTGGGTTCTTCTGCTCTCGATCCCGGAGGGGCTGGGCGTCGACGGACTCCTGGCGGCCAAGTTCCTCGGAATCGCGTGTGGAGTCCTGACGCTCCTCGCCGTGGCGGCGATCGCGAGGCGCCATCTCGAGCTCCCGGACGGTCTGACCTTCCTGGGCCTCGTCTTCCTGGCGACGTGCACGGGGTTCGTCTACTACTCGATCTCGGGGCTCGAGACGATCCTCTACGCGCTCCTGATCTCGCTCCTCTGCTTCGCGCTTCTCGAGCGGAGGTACGTCGCCGCCGCGCTCGTGTGCGGGGCGCTGGTCCTGACGCGCCCCGACGGGGTCCTCTTCCTCGTGCCTCTCGCCGTCCTCCTTGCCGTCGAGTGGCCGGGTGTGATGAAGGGCCGCGCGACGATCGCGATCGCCCTCGCGTTCCTGGCCGGCCTTCTGGCGTTCAGGGTTTCGTACTACGGTGCGGTCCTTCCGAACACGCACTACGCCAAGATCGACGCGAGCCTGCCTCTCCCGCTCTTCCTCGCGCTTCACACGAAGGCGCTCATCACGTACACGTTCTCCGCGTTCCTCGGACGCCACGCGGTCCTCGCGCTCGCCGTCCTGGGCGCGTTCCACGTTCCGCGCGGGCGCCGCCTTCCGCTCGTCCTGGCGGTCGCTGCCGCCGCGGTCTTCGTGTGGTACAGCGCCGGGGACTGGATGAGCTTCGGGAGGTTCTACGTTCCCGTCCTGCCGATCGTCGTGCTCCTGTGGCTGGTCGCGGTCGATCGCATCCGGAGGAGCGTGGTGGGCGCGCGGCTCAGGCAGGCCGTCGTCCTCGCGCTCGTCATCGTACCGCTCGTCCTGAGCGCGGTCGACATGTTCTCGGCCTCGCGCAAGCTCGTTCGTCTGCGCGACGTCAATCCGGCGATGAGCTCGCGGACGCACGCGGAGATCGGAAGGTACCTGGGCGAGATCGGTTCCCCGGGCGACAGGGTCGTCGTGAACGAGGTGGGAGCGATCGCCTACTACTCCGGCCTCGATGTGATCGACATGCTTGGCCTGACCGACCGCAAGGCTGCGCGACTCGCGCGCGAGGAGTCGCTCGAGGCCTACGCCGACTACATCCTGTCGCTCGATCCTCGGTTCGTTCTTCTGAACGACCGGCAGGAGCCGTGGGACACCGCGTTCCACCCGCTCCACGCCGCGATCCGCGACCGGATGCTCGAGACGGGGCGGTACCGCGCGGATCGCGCGTTCGGTCTGTCGTACTACAAGAACCTGATCCTCTTCGTGCGAGAGGGGTAGGTGCGGCGCCGGCGCGTTCGCTCGGACGCGTCGCGCTTCAGCGCCGCGGGACGGTCCGGGCATCGACGGGAGTGGCCGGGCGTCGAAGAGACACGCCGGGCATCGACGGGAATGGCCGAGCGTCGACCGGACACGCCGGGCATCGACGGGAGTGGCCGGGCGTCGAAGGGACACGCCGGGCATCGACGCTGGCGCGAGAGACTGCACGAAGGGAGGCGGGAGCCATGGAGAAACACGTGACCCTGGTTGGGGTCCTTCACATCGTCTATCACGCGCTCGGGGTGGTGTGGGCGTTCGTGATCTTCGGCCTGCTTGGCGTCGTCGGGAGGGTCTCGGGGGATCCTGATGCGGCGGTCATCCTCGGCGTCGTCGGGGCCGTCGTCGCGACGATGCTCATCGTGCTCTCGGTGCCGGGCATCATCGGAGGCATCGGGCTTCTCAGGAACCGAGGTTGGGGCCGGATCGTCGCGATGGTCGTCGGCATCCTGGGACTCATCGACGTCCCGTTCGGGACCGCGCTCGGAGTCTACACTCTCTGGGTGCTGATGCACGACGATGCGATCCCGCTCTTCCGGGACGGAGCGAAGGTGGTGGTGCGGCCGCTGCCGCCGTCGGCCCCGGCATCGACGGAGGCGTGACGACCCCGCTCCGAGCAGGCGAAGCCCCTTGATCCGGACGGCAGCCCGCGGCTAGAATCCTCGACACAACTGACGGCGCCGCGCCGCGGTCCGGCACTCACTGCGACGCCGTCCGGCAATCCCCGCGATGCGCTCCGGCGCCTTGCGGCGGCGGGGGTGGCCGCTCATGTGGACGGGGGCGTGATTCCGGCCCGAGCGGGTGGGGCCGTCGCACATCATCGTGCAGAGGAAACGAGCATGGACGCTTCTGAGAAGACGCCGGCCCTCGACTTTGTCCGGGCCATCGTCGCGGACGACACCAAGACCGGCAGGTACGACGGGCGGGTCCACACACGGTTCCCGCCCGAGCCGAACGGGTACCTGCACATCGGGCACGCGAAGGCCTTCGGCCTCAACTTCTCGATCGCGGAGGAGTTCGGAGGCCTCTGCAATCTGCGTTTCGACGACACGAACCCCACGGCCGAGGAGACCGAGTACGTCGAGGCGATCATGAAGGACATCCGGTGGCTCGGGTTCGACTGGGGCGATCGGCTCTTCTACGCCTCCGACTACTTCCAGCAGCTGTACGACCACGCGGTCGACCTCATCAGGCGGGGCAGTGCCTACGTCTGCGACCTCACGCCGGAGGAGACGAGAGAGTACCGGGGTACCCTCACGGAGCCGGGACGGAACAGCCCCTACCGCGACCGGTCGATCGAGGAGAACCTCGGCCTCTTCGAGCGGATGCGCGCAGGCGAGTTCCCCGACGGGGCGCGGACGCTCAGGGCCAAGATCGACATGGCGTCGCCGAACATCAACCTCCGGGATCCGGTGATCTACCGCATCATCCACGCGCCCCATCACCGCACGGGCGACGCGTGGTGCATCTATCCCATGTACGACTGGGCGCACGGGCTCAGTGACTCGATCGAGGGGATCACGCACTCGATCTGCTCGATCGAGTTCGAGGACCATCGCCCGCTCTACGACTGGTTCCTCGATCAGCTCGAGGTCTACCACCCGCAGCAGATCGAGTTCGCGAGGCTGTACCTGAGCCGCACCGTGCTCTCGAAGCGGAAGCTCCTCGAGATCGTGAACGGGAAGCACGTCAAGGGCTGGGACGATCCGCGGATGCCGACGCTCGCGGGACTCAGGCGGCGGGGGTACACGCCCGAGTCGATCCGTGAGTTCCTGCGGAGGGTCGGTGTCGCGAAGACCGACAGCGAGATCGACGTCGCGCTCCTCGAGCACTGCGTCCGCGAGGATCTCAACAGGCGCGCTCCTCGGGTGATGGGGGTCCTGAGGCCCCTCCGCGTCGTGATCGAGGACTACCCCGAGGACCGCGTGGAGGAGTTCGACGCGATCAACAATCCGGAGGATCCCGGCGCCGGCACGCGCCGGATCGCGTTCTCGCGCGAGATCTACATCGAGCGCGACGACTTCCGGGAGGATCCGCCGAAGAAGTTCTTCAGGCTCGCACCCGGGAGGGAGGTTCGCCTCAAGCATGCGTACCTGATCACGTGCGAGCGCGTCGTCAAGGACGAGCGCACCGGCGAGATCGTCGAGCTCAGATGTCGCTACGATCCTGAGAGCCGAGGAGGCGAGGCGCCGGACGGGCGACGCGTCAAGGGGACGCTCCACTGGGTCTCGGCGCGCCACGCGATCGACGCGGAGGTTCGGTTGATCGATCACCAGTTGGTCGAGGGGGAGGAGGGGCAGGCCCCGCCGGCCGACTTCAAGGATCTCCTCAATCCGAACTCGCTCACCACGCTCACGGGCTGCAAGGTCGAGCAGAGCCTCGAGAACGCTGCCCCCGGCAGCCGCTACCAGTTCCTGCGCCGTGGTTACTTCTGCGTCGACAGCCTCGATTCCGCGCCCGGGGCGCCGGTCTTCAATCGGACGGTCTCGCTCAGGGACACCTGGGCGAAGATCGAGAAATCGCAGCGGGCGTGACACGGCCGTGCGTTTCGGGACACGTTCGTCTGGTCCGCACGGGGGAGTGACCCATCGTTGTGCAGGTTCACAATCCGCGTGTCGAGTTCAGACGCGTCGTCGTGATCGGAACGAGCTCAAGCGGGAAGACCTCGCTCGCGGCGCGGCTCGCGACGCTTCTCGGCGCTCCGCACATCGAGCTCGACGCGATCTTCTGGGGCCCCGACTGGACCAAAACGCCGAGGGAGGAGTTCAGAAGAACCGTGGCCGCCGCCGTCGCGGCTGAGGCTTGGGTGGTCGACGGCAACTACAGCACCGTACGCGACATCGTGTGGGAGCGCGCGACGACCGCCGTGTGGCTCGACTATCCGTTCGTGGTGGTCTTCGCGCGGGCGCTTGCGAGGACTGCCCGTCGCGTCTTCCTTCGTGAGGAGATTTTCTCGGGCAACCGCGAGACCATCCGAAACGGGCTCCTCAGCAGGGACTCGATCCCCTGGTGGGTCGTGAGGACCTTTCGCCGCCGCCGGAGGTTCTACCGCGACCTCTTCGCGGAGCGCCGGTACCCCAACGTGGCGATCGTGAGGCTCCGACGGCCGCGGGAGGCGGACGAGCTGATCGGGGCGTTCGGGGCGTCGGTCGATGCGTCAGACGGGAAGAACGTGGGCACCTAGGGCGCGGCGCCGTGCGTGACGCGCGGGGCCGCCGGGCCGGGAGTGTTCGATGGCGTTCTACTCAGACTTCGCCGACTACTACGAGGCCGTCTTCCCGTTCGAGGAGGACGTCCACGCTTTCCTCGCTGCCAGGGTTCCGGAGCAAGGGCGCCGGATCCTCGACGTGGGCTGCGGATCCGGGCACTACTGCGGACGGTTTGCGAAGGCAGGTCACCGCGTCGTTGGGATCGATCTCGACCCGAAGATGATCGCGGTGGCCCGCCGGAGCTACGAGGGACCGGACTTCCTGGCAATGGGCATGCTCCAAGTTGCGGCCCTTCCGCCGGGCTTCGATCTCGTCTTCTGCATCGGCAACGTCGCGTCGCACCTTCCCGGGCGGAGGTTCAGGGAGTTCCTCGGGAGCGTCCATCGGGTCCTGCGGCCGGGTGGCGCGTGGGTCTTCCAGGTCGTGAACTGGGACTACGTTCTCCCGCGGGAGTCGTTCGTGTTTCCAGACACGCGTGTCGACGTGCCGTCCGGCACGCGCGACGCCGCGTCGGCCGGCGATGGGCGCGGCGGGGACGAGGGGCCCGCGAGCGGATCCGCCGAGCTCGTCTTCTCGAGGCGCTACGAGCAGATCTCGGATGGGCGGATCCGCTTCCTGACGAGGCTCACGGCCGACGGCGCCACCGTTTTCGACGGGGACGTCTGGCTTCATCCCATGCCGACCGAAGAGTATCTCGTCGCGCACGAGGAGCTGGGATTCGAACTCGAGGGGCACTTCGCGAACTTCCGTGGCGGGACGTTCGATCCCGAGCAGTGGTCGTCGAGCGTCTTCGTGTTTCGGGGGCGCTGACGCGGGAAGTGCCAACGGGAGGGCCGGTGGAGTTCCCGATCTACCAGGTCGACGCGCTCGGCGTGATGGCCACGGCGCCCGGGAACGACGTCGACTTCGTCTGCCGTTTCTTCGCCCCGCGCACCGGGACTCCCGAGGACCCGGCGACGGGATCGGCCTACTGCACGCTGGCCCCGTACTGGGCGAAGCGTCTCGGTCGTTCCGCGCTCCGCGCGCGCCAGCTCTCAGAGCGGGGCGGCGAGGTCTTCTGCGAAAGCCTGAACGACCGCGTGACCGTGGCCGGGCGGGCGGTGGTGTATCTCGAGGGACGGATCACGATCTGAGGGTTCGCGGGCGGCATGGGAGCGGCGAGCATGCGACGCGTCGACGTCGTCAGGGCTGACATCACGACGCTCCGCGTCGACGCGATCGTGAACGCCGCGAACGAGCGCCTCCTGGGCGGGGGAGGCGTCGACGGCGCGATCCACCGGGCGGCGGGTCCGAGCCTCCTCGAGGAATGTAAGTCGCTCGGAGGCTGCAAGCCGGGTAGCGCGAAGATCACGGGCGGACACGACCTCCCGGCGCGGCACGTTATCCACACGGTCGGACCCGTGTGGCGGGGTGGCAGGGCGCGGGAAGCGAAACTCCTCGCCTCGTGCTATCGGGAGTCGCTGCTGCTCGCGGAGAGGCACGGAGTGCGCACGATCGCCTTCCCTGCGATCAGCACGGGGCTCTTCGGGTACCCTGTCGCCGATGCGGCACGGATCGCGGTCGCGGAGGTCGCGCGCTTCGTTGCCGATCACCGGCTTCCTCACAAGGTCTATCTGGTCTGTTACCACGACACGACGTACGATGTGTTCAGCGCCGCGACATCACGCGGGGATCAGTGACGACGTCCGTTCGGCCGCGAACCATGGAGGCAACCACGTGAGAACATCGATACGCGCGAGGACGCTCTACACCGGCAGGAGTGTCGTGCGGGACACGTTCCTGATCCTGAACGGGAACAAGGTCGAGGGCCTGTCGAAGGTGAAGAAGGGGAAGGTGGCCGGCGAGTTCGCCGTCGTGACGCCGGCCTTCATCGATCCCCACAGTCACATCGGCATGTTCCGCGCGGGGGAGCCTGCGGCGGAGGCGGAGGGAAACGAGCAAATGGACTCGCTCCTGGCGCTACCCGACGCGCTCGACTCGGTGCAGATGGACGACACCGCCTTCCGGGACGCCGTTGAGCTGGGCGTCCTCTATTCGTGCGTCGTGCCGGGCAGCGGGAACATCATCGGCGGACGCTCCGCGGTGATCCGTCACTGCGCGAAGAACACGAACGATGCGCTCATTGCTCGGGCGGGCGTGAAGGCGGCGTTTGGGTACAATCCGATGTCGACCGTCGAGTGGAAGGGCAAGCGTCCCTCGACGCGCATGGGCGCGGCGGCGATCCTGCGCGGGAAGCTCGTCGAGGTGAAGCAGAAGATGGAGAAGCGGGCCAAGCTCCCTGCGAAGAAGAAGCACGAGGGGCCGCTCTCCGCGGAGGAGGAGGTGCTCGCGCGGATCCTCGATCGGAAGGAACGGCTCCGCGTGCACGTTCACAAGATCGACGACATCGCGATGCTGCTCCGGATCGTGGACGAGTTCAAGCTCAAGGTCACCGTCGAGCACGCGAGCGACGTCCACGAGCCTGCGATCTACCGGGAGCTCAAGCGCCGCAGGATCCCCGTTGTCTACGGCCCCGTCGACGCCTTCTCGTACAAGGTCGAGCTGAAGCATGAGGAGTGGCGGCACGTGCGGCATCTGATCGAGTCCGGGGTCGAGTACGGCCTCATGACGGATCATCCGGTCTGCGCCGCGCGGCAGCTCTTCTACCAGACGCGGTGGTTCACGCGCTGCGGCCTGTCGAAGCAGGAGGCGATCGAGCTCGTCACGCGAAGGAACGCCGAGATCCTCGGACTCGGGAAGACGCTCGGCACGCTCGAGCCTGGGAAGTGGGCGTCGGTCGTCTGCTGGAACGGTGATCCGTTCGACGTTACCTCGTACCCCGTGGCGGTCTACGGCGAGGGCAAGATCGTTTTTGCCGAGTAGGAGCCGGGAGGCCAAGCATGGCCGAGCTTCGGGTGGGGACGTGCAGCTGGAAGTACCCGTCCTGGGAGGGCCTCGTCTACTCCGCTCCGAAGGGGATCGACTACCTCAAGGAGTACGCGGAGCGTTACTCGACGGTCGAGGTCGACCAGTGGTTCTGGTCGCTCTTCGGGGACCTCCCCAAGATGCCGAACCCGGCGGACGTGCGGGCCTACCGTGCGGCCGTGCCCGACGACTTCCGGTTCACGGTCAAGATCCCGAACAGCGTGACGCTCACGCACTACCATAGAAGGAAGAAGACCGACCCGCTCGTACCGAACCCTCACTTCCTCTCGCTCTCCCTGATGCACGAGTTCCTCGAGAGCCTCGGGCCGCTCGACGACGTGCTCGGCCCGCTGATGTTCCAGTTCGAGTACCTGAACCGGGAGAAGATGGCGTCCCAAAAGGAGTTCGAGGACGCCCTTGGACGTTTCGTCGAGAAGCTGCCCCGGTCGTACGAATACGGCGTGGAGATCCGGAATCCGAACTACCTGAACGAATCGTACTTCGGTTTCGTGCACCGGAATGGGCTGACACCCGTGTTGCTTCAGGGGTACTACATGCCCCAGATCCTGGGTGTGGTCCGTCAGTACGGAGGGTACCTGGTGAAGGCTCCGACGGTGGTGATTCGACTCCACGGCGTGGACCGCGGCGCGATCGAGAAGCTGACGGGGAAGCGGTGGAACCGGATTGTGGAGCCGAGGGACGGCGAGCTTCACGTCACGGCGGGGATCGTCCACGAGCTCCTCGAGTGCGGCGTGAACGTCTACGTGAACGTGAACAACCACTACGAGGGATCGGCCCCGCTCACGATGTCGCGGTTCGAGCGGCTTCTGCTGGACTTCTGAGCGGAAAGGCCGCAGGCAGTTCGAGCACGGCGTTCGCCGACGCACGACCCGTGCGGAACGAGGAGGGCACGTGGTACGACTCGTCTTTCTGGGACTCGTCCTGACGGCGTTCGCCGCGGCGTCGCTCGCGGGGGAGCCGGGCGCCTCGCCGGTCGCGACCGACGCATCGGCTGAGCTCGGCGACAGGGAGGGCGCACCACCGGACACGCTCCGCGTGATGAGTTTCAACGTCCGCTACGGAACGGCGGCCGACGGAGCGAACGCGTGGGAGGCGCGGAGGGACCTCGTCGCCTCCACGATCGAGTCGTTCGATCCGGACGTTCTGGGACTCCAGGAGTGCCTCGGATTCCAGGCCGAGCACATCGCCGACGCCATGCCGGGCCACGGTGTGGTCGGTGTCGGCCGCGACGACGGCGCGGATGCGGGGGAGATGTGCGCGATCCTCTACCGTGAGGATCGCTTCGAACTGCTCGACGCGGGGCACTTCTGGCTGAGTCTGACGCCCGACGTCGTCGCCAGCGTGAGCTGGGACAGCGCGCTCACGCGGATGGCCACGTGGGTGCGACTCCGAGTTCTCTCGGCGCCCGCTCGGGATCTCTTCGTTCTGAACACGCACTTCGATCACGTCGGCGTCCAGGCCCGGCTCCAGTCGGCACGGCTCGTGCGTGAGCGGGTCGCCGCCTTGGCAGGGGCATCACACGTCGTGGTGCTCGGCGACTTCAACGCGCCCGCCGACGCCCAGATCGAAGGCCCCTACGCGGTGCTGACGGGCGCCGACGGGAGCGCCGAACGCCCCACAGCGAGATCCCCTCTGGTCGATACCTTTCGCGCGGCGCACCCGGATGCCGTCGGCGACGAGGGCACGTTCCACGGTTTTCGGGGCGTGAGCACCGGCGCGAGGATCGACTGGATCCTGGCGTCGCGCACGCTCGCGGTCGTCGGCGCAGCCATCGACCGAACGAACGCAGACGGGCGATACCCGTCCGACCACTACCCGGTGACGGCGGTGCTCAGGTCCCGCGAGCGGGCGCCGCGTCGATCCGACGAGGACTGAGGACCGCCCATGGCGGAGGTACGCTCATCATCAGCGAGGGGCGATGAAGGACCAGACGAGAGCCTACGTGCACGCGACGGTCGCGGTGCTTCTGTGGTCGACGGTGGCGTCCGCCTTCAAGCTCGCGCTCAAGCACGTCGATCACGCTCAGCTCCTGCTCTACGCGACCCTCTTCGCGGTCGTCGTTCACGGTCTCGTCCTTCTCGCGCGCGGACAGCTCGGTCAGGCGCTCTCCTGCACGCGCGCCCAGTACCTGCGATCGCTCGGGCTCGGGATCCTGAACCCGTTTCTCTACTACGCGGTGCTGTTCAAGGCGTACGAGCTTCTTCCCGCGCAGGTGGCGCAGCCGCTGAACTACACGTGGGCGATCGCCCTGCCGCTCCTGTCGATCCCTCTGCTCGGGCAGCGCATCCGAGCGCGCGAGATCGTCGCGGGGCTCGTGTGCTACGCGGGCGCGTTCGTGATTGCGACCGGCGGAGACGTGCTGAGGTTCCGGTTCGCGGAGCCGCTCGGGGTCGCGCTGGCGCTCGGGAGCGCGTTCATCTGGGCGCTCTACTGGATCTACCACACGAAGGACGAGCGGGAGCCCGCCGTTGGGCTCTTCCTGTCGTTCCTCTTCGCGGTCCCGTTCGTGCTCGTGTACTGTCTGATCGTGTCGGACGTCCGCGTCCCGTTCCCGGAAGGGCTCGCCGGCGGGCTCTACGCGGGCGTCGTCGAGATGGGCGTCGCGTTCGTCCTGTGGCTCGCGGCGCTCAAGCTCTCGGAGAACACCGCGAGGGTCGGGAACCTCATCTTCATGGCGCCGTTCCTCTCCCTGGTTTTCATCCGGATCTTCGTGGGGGAGGCGATCCTGCCGGCAACGTTCGTCGGGCTCGTCCTCATCGTGGCGGGGCTTCTCGTTCAGCGGCTGGGACGTTCGAGGGTCAGCGAGGCACACTGACTGAGGGGTGAGCCTGTGGGAAGGAACATCGCACACAAGCTGATCGAGTCGCACCTGGTCGAAGGCCGCGTGGACCCCGGGACCGAGATCGGCCTCAGGATCGACCAGACGCTCACGCAGGATGCCACGGGCACGCTCGTGATGCTCGAGCTCGAGGCGATGGGGATCGAGCGGGTCAAGACGGAGCTCTCCGCGCAGTACGTCGATCACAACCTGATGCAGGCCGACTTCAGGAACGCCGACGATCACCTGTTCCTGAGAAGCGCCTGCCAGAGGTTCGGCATCTGGTTCAGCCGGCCCGGGAACGGCGTCAGTCACCCGGTCCACATGGAGCGGTTCGGGGTCCCGGGGAAGACTCTCCTGGGCTCCGACAGCCACACGAGCGGCGCCGGATCGCTCGGCATGCTCGCCGTCGGCGCGGGCGGACTCGAGGTCGCGATGGCAATGGCCGGCGAGCCCTACTACCTCACCGTGCCGACGGTGATGGGCGTCAGGCTGACCGGCCGCCTCCCGGATTGGGTCAGCGCCAAGGACGTGATCCTCGAAATGCTCCGCCGGCACGGCGTGGCCGGCGGACGCGGGAAGATCATCGAGTACTGCGGTCCCGGGGTCGCGGCCCTCTCGGCGATGGACCGCCACGTGATCGCGAACATGGGAGCCGAGCTCGGCGCCACGTCGTCGATCTTCCCGTCGGACGATGCGACGAGGAGATTCCTCGATTCGCAGGGCCGCGGCGATGCGTGGACCGAGCTTGCGGCCGATCCGGACGCCGAGTACGACGAACGTGACGAGATCGACCTCGGAGCGCTCGAGCCCTTGATCGCTCAGCCGACGAGTCCGGGGAACGTCGTTCCCGTGCGCGACGTTGCCGGGAAGGAGATACACCAGGCCTACGTCGGATCGTCGGCGAACCCGGGCTTGAGGGACTTCGCCGTGGCGGCCCTCATCGTGGAGGGCCGGCAGGCGGCGAGCCACGTGTCGTTCGACATCAACCCGTCGTCGCGCCAGGTCCTCGAGAACCTCGTGGCGCTCGGGTATCTGGGGAAGCTCCTTCACGCGGGGGCGCGCGTCCATCAGGCCGGCTGCAACGGCTGCATCGGAATGGGGCAGGCGCCCGCGACGGGGAAGATCAGCCTCCGGACCGTGCCGAGGAACTTCCCCGGGCGTTCGGGCACGAAGGGCGACAAGGTCTACCTGGTGAGCCCCGAGACGGCGGCGGCGTCCGCACTGACAGGCGTGATCACCGACCCCCGGACGCTCGACATGGACTACCCGGCCTTCGAGGAGCCGGAGACGCTCCGCGTCAACACCGAGATGCTCCTCGCGCCCGCGCCGGCAGGCTCGGATGTTGCGCTCGAGAAGGGCCCCAACATCAAGCCGTTGCCGGAGTTCGAGCCGCTGCCGGAGTCGCTCGAGGGACCGGTTCTCCTGAGGCTCGGCAGCGACGTCTCGACCGACGAGATCATGCCCGCGGGCGCGAAGGTCCTTCCGTACCGGAGCAACATCGTGGAGATCAGCCGCTTCGTGTTCGGCCAGGTCGACGAGAGCTTCGTCACGAGGGCCGTCGAGCACAGGCGGGAGGGGTTCTTCGTCGTGGCGGACGGCAACTACGGCCAGGGCTCGAGCCGCGAGCACGCCGCGCTGGCCCCGAGGTACCTCGGCCTGCGGGCCGTCATCGCTCACAGCTTCGCCCGGATCCACGGGAAGAACCTCGCGAACTTCGGGATCCTGCCGCTGACCTTCACGAACCTGACCGACTGCGCCAGGATCGCTCAGGGCGACGTGCTGGAGCTCTCGAACATCCGTGAGGCGATCGCGGATAGACGGATCGTGCTGCGTAACAGGACCAGGAACGAGGCATACGAGGTGGAGCACACCCTGAGCGGGCGACAGATCGGGATGATCCTCGCGGGGAGCCTCCTGAACGTGGTTCGCGCGCGTCAGGCGTGACGGCGCTCGACCGAACGGAGAGAGGAGACGGGCGATGCCGGTGAGGAAGGTCATCACGATCGACGAGGAGAAGTGCGACGGGTGCGGGCTCTGCGCGGACGCGTGCCACGAGGGCGCCATCGAGATCGTGGACGGGAAGGCGCGCCTCGTAAGCGACATCTACTGCGACGGCCTGGGAGACTGCCTGGCTGAGTGCCCGCAGGACGCCATCACGATCGAGGAGCGGGAGGCGGCTCCGTTCGATGAGAAGGCCGTCAAGGAGCGCATGGCGAAGACGAAGGGCGCCCTCCCGCCCGCGGGCGGCGGGTGTCCGGGCTCGGCGGCGAGGAGCTTCCATCCGGGCACCGCTCCCGGAGCAGCGCCCGGCGCGGGAGACAACGCGTCGCGGCTCGGTCACTGGCCGGTCCAGCTCATGCTCGTACCGCCCGGCGCGCCGTTCCTCGAGGGAGCGGACATCCTGATTGCCGCGGATTGCGTCCCGTTCGCCACGGCGAACTTCCACGAGAGCTACCTGGCGGGGAAGGCGCTCCTGGTCGGGTGCCCGAAGCTCGACGACGTGAACTACTATCTCGAGAAGCTCACGGCGATCTTCGCGCAGGCCGCTCCCCGGTCGATCATCGTTCTCAGGATGGAGGTGCCGTGCTGCGGCGGAATCACGAACGCCGTGAAGCAGGCGCGCGACGCTGCGGTGCCGGGCACGAAGCTCGAGGTGGTGACGATCGGGATCCGCG
Organism: bacterium; assembly: GCA_025774545.1. Classification (GTDB taxonomy): domain Bacteria; phylum Joyebacterota; class Joyebacteria; order Joyebacterales; family Joyebacteraceae; genus JALGVU01. Next base: position 16,493 of record JALGVU010000008.1, read on the forward strand.
GCGACGAGCTTCGTCGGGAGGAGCTCGCCTGAGGTCCGCCGAGGAGCAGAGCCGTCGGCGGTCGCGCACGCGCGTCCGCGGCCGACTTGGGGTTCGCGAGAGCGCCCCGACGGGTGTATGATGGACCGAGCGGCGAGGCGTCTCGGGCAGCGTTGGACGCGCCCGCGAGCGCGCGGCCAAGCCTGCGGCAGGAGGGAGTGGATGGCGGACGCACGGGGTTCGGTGAGCGGGAACAAGAGCGATCACGCCGTGCTCTTCTACGGGCTCTCGACGTGCATCTGGTGCAAGCGCACGCGGGAGTTCCTGGAGGGTGAGGGGGTAGCGTTCGAGTACGTATACGTCGACAAGCTCGAGGGTGACGAACGCACGGCCGCCCTGGAGGAGATCCAGCGTCACAATCCGTCGAGGAACTTCCCGACGATCGTGATCGACGGTGACCAGGTGATCGTGGGATACAAGATCGATGCTCTCAAGGGAGCACTGGGGCTGTCATGACTGACAGGAGCGTACCGCCTGCAAGGGTCGTCGCACTCCTCGCGCAGCTCGCGCGGGACGCCGAGGCCGCAGGCTACAATCTGAATCCGGACGCGGGGTTCACGAGGGACCTCGTCCAAGGCCTCGCAGTGAACGAGGAGCGGTACGGCTATCGTTGCTGTCCCTGTCGCCTCGCGCAGGACGACAGGCAGAAGGACCTCGACATCATCTGCCCGTGCGACTACCGGGACCCTGACCTGAACGAGTGGGGGACCTGCTACTGCGCGCTCTACGTCTCGGACGAGGTCCTGGCGGGGGCACGGGATCTGACGACGATTCCCGAGCGTCGGCCGCCCGAGGGTGCCCGCGCCCACGAGCGCGAGACTGTCGGGGGAGAGGGCGCCGCGCCTCCGCGGGGCGTCCCGGTGTGGCGGTGTCGCGTCTGCGGGTACCTCTGTGGTCGGGACGAGCCCCCCGGCGTGTGTCCGATCTGCAAAGCGACGAAGGACCGCTTCGAGCGTTTCTGGTAGCCTGGGCACCTGGTGGACCGAGCACCTGGTAGGCCGGGCACCTGGTGGACCGAGCACCTGGTAGGCCGTGCACCTGGTAGGCCGTGCACCCGGTGGACCGAGCGTGCGGCAGGCAGAGCGACGTGCCATGGTCCTGACGCCCGCGCGGCCCACATCCTGGGAGGCGACGTGGACGCGAAGAGTGTGCCCCTTCACTACGTGTGTACGCGCGACGAAGCCCGCGAGTTGGTGCAGGGGATCGAGCGGCTCTGGGTGTCGAACTGCGGGTGCCGCGAGCGGCGCGCCGGATGCAAGCGATCGCGCGTCGACGTCTGTCTCATGTTCCAGCCTGAGTTCTCCTCGACCGACGCGGGCGTCAAGCCCGTTTCCGCGGACTTCGTCGACGAGCTCCTGCGCGAGGCAGAGACGAAGCACCTCGTGACGAGACCCTTCAGGGGTTTCGAGAACAGGAGCAGAACCGACGGCATCTGCTTCTGCTGCGACGACTGCTGCGGCTACTTCCTCGACGATGATGAGCCGTGCGACAAGGGCGCCTCGAAGGAGACGACCGATCTCGACCAGTGCACGCACTGCGGCCTCTGCGTCGACGTCTGCTACTTCCGCGCTCGGTCGATGAAGGACGGCGGGCTCGTCGTGCGTGAGGACGCCTGCTACGGGTGTGGGTTGTGTGTCGACGTGTGTCCGGAAAGCTGCGTGAGGATGGTGCCCCGGACGTAACGGCGCGCGATGCCTCAGGGGAACGAACCGATGGGACGAGATGACGAGAGAGCAAGAGGCCCGTGGACCCGACACAGCCACGGCGACGCTCGAGGACGAGCTGGAGCAGTTCCGCGCCGAGAAGGAGAAGATCCGGCGGCTGGTGGGACAGATCGGTGGCGTCGCGTCGAACCGTCGCGACCGCGTCATCAACGTCGCGTTCATCTTCGCGCTCGCGCTTCTGCTCGTGATCGACATGCTGCGTCACATCCTCGGGCTCGCTGTTCCCTTCCCGCCGCTCTTCTCGATCGAACTCGGTGTTCTTCTCGTCTCGATCAAGATCATCTGGATGATTCACAAGCAGACGAGGGTCGAGCACTTCCAGTTCTGGATTCTGAACTCGATCGAGTTCCGGCTGAACGAGGTCTCCAAGCAGATGCGACAGATCGAGAAGCGCTTCGAGGAGACGCCGGGGAGCGGGTCGTGACCGGGCCTGGGGCGCGCGCGTCCGGCCGGAGCGGAGTGGTGTCGGGACGCGACGACTCGGCGATCGGCCGCCGCGTCATTGAGAGCCCGGTCGGTCCGTTGACGCTCGAGGCGTCCGACGACGGGCTCGTTTCGCTGCTCTTCGGGAGGTTGACGGGATCCGGGCCCGGCGCGTCCGGGAGAGCCGGCGCTCGGGTGCTCGACCGGACCGAGCGCGAGCTGACCGAGTACTTCGCCGGACGGCGGACGACCTTCGGTGTCCCGCTCGCGCTCCGCGGGACCGGTTTCCAGATGCGCGTCTGGAACGAGCTTCTCACGATCCCCTTCGGCGAGACGAGAAGCTACGGCGAGATCGCCAGGCGCCTCGGGGACGCCTCGAAGGCCCGCGCGGTCGGGGCGGCCAACGGCCGAAACCCGGTCGCGATCATCGTCCCGTGCCACCGCGTGATCGGCGCCGACGGGTCGCTCACGGGGTTCGGAGGCGGACTCGATGCGAAGAGGCTGCTTCTCGATCTCGAGACCGGGCGGCTCGGACTCGATTTCGATGTGGTGGAACTCGCCCCCGACGTCGGGATCCGGGCGCGATGACGCCCGCGTCCAGCGGGGCGCCGCACCTCCGGCTCCCGTCCGCGCTCGACGAGAGAGTACGCATGCCCCTCGCAACGAAGGAGCTCCCCCTCGTGGTCGTGCGCGTCGTTCGCGTCTCCCTCACGAGGTTCTTCCGGGAACGCGCGCCCGAGGCCGCGGCGAGCATCGGCTTCTACGCCGTCTTCGCGCTCTTTCCTGTGCTTCTTCTCCTCGTCGCGGGGAGCGGCTACCTTCTCGAGAGCGAGCAGGCTCAGGACGTCGTTCTGAGGGCGGTCGCGCGCCTCCTCCCGGCCGAGAGCGAGTTCGTGAATCAGAACATGCTCAGAATCCTCGAGGCGCGTGGCAGGGTCGGCGTCGTGGGGTTGATCGGTCTGCTCTGGGCGGCGACGGGCGTCTTCACGGTGCTCGTCCGCAATCTCAACAGGGCGTGGCCGCGCGCGAGGCTCAGGAACATCCTGAGAGCGCGACTCGTGGCTCTCGGCATCGTCGTGTCGCTCGTGGGGCTCGCGATCCTCTTCCTGCTCGCGAAGACCGTCGTCTGTGTGCCCGAGACGTGGCGGGTACCCCAGGCGCTCGCGGAGATCCTGACGAGGATCTGCCGGCTGCCGTCACGAGCGGTTCTGTCGATCTTCCTCTTCGGGACCCTCGCGATGCTCTATCGATTCGTTCCGAGCACGGCCGTCCGATGGCGCGAGGCGGCCGTCGGGGCGCTCTTCTCGCTCGGGGCGTTCCGCGCGGTGACGGCGGCGTTCACGGTATATCTCAACAGCAGCCTGGCGCGATACAACGTCGTGTATGGCTCGATCGGTGCGCTGCTCGCGCTCCTGTCGTGGATCTACGTCCTGAGCCTGATCGTGCTCTACGGCTCGCATCTCGCGGCGGGCGTCGCGGGGGTCACTCGGGGGGGCGGCGCGCCGGCTCGGGGCTCGCCTGGAGGGGAGTCCGACTCGGACGACCTGGCGCGGTACGACGCCGACGAACGTGCGGGGGGCGAAGCGAACGGACTGACGAGGGGTGACGCCGAGGCGGAGGAAGAGCCCCGCCTCGGGGGAGCCGGACAACAGGGAGGGACGACATGAGGATTGCTTCTGTCGGCGTGGCGATCGGGCTTCTCTTGTGCTGCAGTGCCGGAGACGCGCTCGCGCACTGTCAGGTGCCGTGCGGCATCTACGATGACGGGATGCGTCTGAGCACGATCGCGGAGCACATCACCACGATCGAGCGGTCGATCACAGCGATGACGGAGCTCGATGCGAGCGATCCCGAGAGCCGAAGCCAGCTCGTCCGCTGGGTGAGCAACAGGGACGAGCACGCCGAGGCGATTCAGCGGATCGTCGCGGACTACTTCCTGACGCAGCGCGTGACGCCCTTCGTGGGACGCGGATCGGAGCGGGACGCGTACGTCCTCAAGCTCACGCTCCTGCACGAGATGCTCGTCACCGCGATGAAGACCAAGCAGAGTCTCGATCTGTCGAACGTGGAGCGGCTGAGGGCCCTTCTGAAGGAGTTTCGGGCCGCGTACTACGGAGCGGGGATGTCACCAGGGAAGCAGGGGTAGCGCGTTGCCCGACGAGCGAACTGCGCGAGCGGATGCCACGGATCTTCCGATGAAGCGGCGGGCCGCCGCCGAGGCCGCGGGTCTCGTTCAGAACGGTCAGAGGTTGGGCCTCGGTTCCGGCACGACCGCGGCGCTCTTCATCGAGGCGCTCGGGCGGAGGATCGAGAAGGGCGAGCTCAAGGACGTCGCCGGAGTCCCGACCTCCGGCGCGAGCGAGGAGGTGGCGAGTCGATGCGGCGTGCCGCTGACGACGCTCGACCGCGTGCCGAGGCTCGATCTGGCGGTCGACGGGGCCGACCAGATCGATCCCGCCCTCAATCTGGTCAAGGGGATGGGCGGCGCTCTCCTCAGAGAGAAGATCGTGGCGTCGGCGAGTGAACGGCTCGTCGTGATCGCGGACGAGACGAAGATCGTCGAGCGCCTGGGCGACGGCGGTCCTGTCCCGATCGAGGTCCTGCCGTTCGGCTGGCGCCCGGTCGCGGGACGAGTCGTGGCGCTCGGCGGCGAGCCGATCCTCAGGCGTGAAAGAGAGGATCTGGCGGAGACCGATCAGGGAAACGTCATCCTCGATTGCGACTTCGGCCTGATCGAGGATCCCTTCGCTCTCGCGTCGGCGCTCGACGCGATACCGGGCGTGCTCGGCCACGGCCTCTTCCTCGGTATGGCCGAACGCGCGATCGTCGGCACGCCGAAGGGAATCGACGTCGTCTTCGCTCGGGTGCGGCGGGGCGAGACGGAGCAGACGACGGACGACGGGAACGACGACGGGCGCGGGTAGACCGGCGTCGATCGTCTCTGGCTCTCGTGGGCCGCGCTTCGGTCCGACGCGCGTCTTCGACCCGAATGGAGGAGAACGATGAAGCTCGGCATGGTCGGTCTCGGGAAGATGGGTGGGAACATGGCGCGCCGGCTCCTTCGCGACGGACACGAGGTCGTCGGCTACGCCCGGGGGGCCGACGCCGTCGATCAGCTCAGGCGCGATGGCGGCGAAGGTGCTTCCTCGCTCGCCGATCTCGTGGCCAGGCTCTCCGCGCCTCGGACGGTCTGGATCATGGTGCCCGCGGGGGACGTTACGGAGAAGGTCGTCTCGGACGTCGCCGCGCTTCTGGAGGACGGGGACACGATCGTCGACGGCGGCAACTCGAACTACGCCGACTCGAAGCGCCGGGCCGAGGAGCTGAGGGCCCTGGGGGTGGGGTTCGTCGACGCCGGCACGAGCGGCGGCGTGTGGGGGCTCGAGGAGGGGTACAGCCTCATGGTGGGAGGCGACCGCGCGGTCGTCCGCCGCCACCGTCCCATCTTCGAGACGCTCGCTCCCGCTGCGGACGCGGGCTGGGGCCACGTGGGTCCCGCGGGCGCAGGCCACTTCGTCAAGATGGTCCACAACGGCATCGAGTACGGCCTCATGCAGGCGTACGCCGAGGGCTTCCAGATCATGCGTGCGAAGGAGGAGTTCGGAATCGATCTTCACCGAGTGGCCGAGATCTGGCGCTACGGGAGCGTCGTGCGCTCGTGGCTCCTCGACCTCACCGCCCGGGCCCTCGAGGAGGATCCGGATCTCGAGGCGATCGAGCCGTGGGTGGCGGACTCCGGCGAGGGACGGTGGACCGTCAAGGAGGCGATCGATCTGGACGTCGCCGCACCGGTCATCACCCTGTCGCTCCAGCGGAGACTGAAGTCGAGGGACCGGGAGGCGTACGCCGACCGTCTCCTCGCAGCGCTCAGAAACCAGTTCGGGGGACACGCCGTGAAACGGGCGCCGCGCGAAGGCGTTGGAGAGGAGAGCGGCGACGATGGATGAGAGGGAGACGAGCGGGTCGGTCGACGGGGGCCGCGCTACGACCATCGTCATCTTCGGCGCGACCGGAGACCTGACGCGCCGGAAGCTCATCCCGGCGCTCTTCAACCTCTGCCGCAAGGGGAGGCTCTCGCCGGGGCTCCGGATCGTCGGCTTCGCTCGATCCGAGCTCACCGACGGAGCCTTCGTCGCGCGCATGCGCGCGGGCGTCGACGAGCACGCGAGCTTCGGCTTTGACGAGGAGGAGTGGCGCAGGTTCGCCGGCCGGCTCTCGTACCTGGCCGGAGATTTCGGGAAGCTCGAGGATTGCGAATGCCTGAGCAAGGACCTCGCCGAGATGGAGGAGGTTCCTTCGAACCGGATCTACTACCTCGCGACGGCTCCGCGGTTCTACGTGGAGATCGTCGATCACCTCGCGTCGCGCGGAATGACGGGTGAGGAGGAAGGCTGGCGGCGCGTGGTCGTCGAGAAGCCGTTCGGGCGGGATCTCCGGTCCGCGCGGGATCTCAACGAAGCGCTTCACGCGCGGCTCCACGAGAGACAGATCTACCGGATGGACCATTACCTCGGGAAGGAGACGGTTCAGAACATCCTCGTCTTCCGCTTCGCGAACGCGATCTTCGAACCGATCTGGAACCGGAACTACATCGACCACGTGCAGATCACGGTGTCGGAGACGGTCGGGGTCGGTCACCGCGCCGACTACTACGAGCGGAGCGGCGTGCTGCGGGACATGTTCCAGAACCACATCCTGCAGCTCGTCGCCCTGACGGCGATGGAGTACCCGGCCGCGTTCGAGGCCGACGCAATCCGAAACGAGAAGGTCAAGGTGATGGCGGCCATCCGTCCCTTCGTGCCGGACGAGGTGACCGAGCACACCGTCTGCGGGCGATACCGCGGCTATCTCGAGGAGGACGGCGTCGCGGCCGACTCGCGTGTTCCGACCTTCGCGGCCGCGCGCATCTTCATCGACAACTGGCGCTGGCAGGGCGTGCCGTTCTATCTGAGATCGGGGAAGCGTCTGGCGCGGAAGACGAGCGAGATCCTCATCCAGTTCAAGTCTCCGCCGCACATGATGTTCCCGCTCCCGCCCGACTACCGGTTCACGAACAACGTCCTCGCGATATGCATCCAGCCCGACGAGGGCATCCATCTCAGGTTTGAGGCGAAGGTCCCGGACACGGCGGCCGAGATGCGGTCGGTCGACATGGAGTTCCACTACGCGGAGGCCTTCGGGCCGGCCGGCATACCGGAGGCGTACGAACGGCTGCTGCTCGACGCGCTCGCGGGCGACGCCTCGCTCTTCGCGAGGAGCGACGGCGTGGAGCTGGGCTGGCGGTTCGTCGACCCGATCGTTCGTGCTTGGGAATCACCAGGCGCGCCTCCGCTCGCCGGGTACGAGCGGGGAAGCTGGGGACCGGAGCAAGCCGACGCGTTCGTGGAAGGGGACGGGCGAGCCTGGCTCCTGGGCTGCGGCGCCGACGAGGACGCGGGATGACCGAGACGCGGATACTACAGGATCGCGGCGCCGTGGCAACGGAGGCGGCGCGGGAGTTCGTGGCGGCGGCGACGGCGGCGGCGCTTCGGGACGGGTGGTTCGCTGTCGCGCTCTCGGGAGGATCGACGCCGCGGGATCTCTACGGTACGCTGGCGAGCGAGGCCTGCGCGGGCCGCGTCGACTGGCGAAGCGCGCACGTTTTCTGGGGAGACGAGCGCTGCGTTCCTCCGGACGACCCGGCGAGCAACTTCGGCATGGCGCGGTCGACGCTCCTTCGCGCCGTGCCGATCCCCGAAAGGAACGTGCACCGGATCGAGGGCGAGCGCCGGCCTGCGGGGGCGGCGTCCGACTACGAGCGCCTGCTGCGGAGCTTCTTCCGCGGCGAGGACGGGGGAGCCCCGAACGGCCTCGCGTCGAAGACACGTTTCGACCTCGTGCTCCTGGGAATGGGAGCGGACGGGCATACGGCGTCCCTCTTCCCGGGGACGACCGCGCTCCGGGAGCGCGAGCGCTGGGTTGTGGCGCACGAGGTCGCCGCCGATCCGGCCTGGCGGGTCACGCTCACGCCGGTCGTGCTGAACGCGGCGGCGCGCCTGCTCTTCCTCGTTTCGGGCCGAGACAAGGCGGGACTTCTCAGGGAGGTCCTCGAGGGTCCGCGGTGCCCGGAGCGCCTTCCGGCGCAGGCGATCGTACCGACCGAGGGCGACGCCGTGTGGCTGGTGGACGGCGAGGCCGGAGCGGAGCTTTCGGGCGGCCGGGCGGCCGGCGATCGTGCGGGCCGCGTTGACGATCGCGCGAGATCTCGACGTCGTTGACACACGGCGCGGGGGTCTGGTACCGTGTCGGGGCCTGCGGACCTCTGGGGACCGATCGTTGGCTGCTGCGGGTCTCGGGGACCGGCCCGGGTGTACGAACCGAACGTGTCGGTACCGTGGAGAGGGCGCGGCGAAGCGGCCGCGGACCTCGACGCAAGACGGAGCGCCGCGAGGCGCAGACTGGGGGACGCCGTGGGGAAGTTGACCGACATCGAGGGTGTGGGCGAGACCTACGCGGAGAAGCTCAAGGGCGCCGGCATCACGACCACCGAGTCGCTGCTGGAGCAGGGCGCCACGCCAAAGGGCCGCAAGGAGATCGCCGAGAAGAGCGGACTGAGCGAGAAGGGCGTCCTGGGGTGGGTCAACCGCGTCGACCTGTTCAGGATCAAGGGCGTCGGTGAGGAGTACGCCGATCTCCTGGAGGCTGCGGGCGTCGACACGGTGCCCGAGCTGGCGCAGCGGAACGCGGAGAACCTCCTGCAGAAGCTCACGGAGGTGAACCAGGAGAAGAAACTCGTCCGGGCTCTGCCGACCGAGAAGAACCTCACCGACTGGGTGGCCCAGGCGAAGACGCTCGGAAGGGTCATCGAGTACTAGACGACGAGCGCTCGATCGAGCAGAGCCGATCGGACGATCGACAGGATCCGCCGGACGCCGTCGACGCACGGCGTCCGGCGTTTCACACTCCTGGGGAGGGAAGGGATCCCATGCGAAAGAGGAAGCAGAGCAAGGGCATCTTCTGCATCGAGGGGCTCTGGAGCCAGGACCTCCGCATCGGCTCGTCGGTCGTCCCGCTCCTCGATCTCCTGAACCTCAACGCCCCGCTCGAGTACATCCACCTCGACTGCGCGACGCGCGACGAGTTCGAGTTCTACCTCGGCAAGTGGATCCAGAAGCGCTACGACCGTTTCCCGATCCTCTACCTGGCCAGCCACGGCTACGCGAGCGGCGTCGAGTTGGGGCGCGATCGCTACTCCATCAAGGAACTCGGGACGCTCCTCGACGGGAAGTGCTCGAACCGCGTCATCATGTTCTCGTCGTGCAGCACGCTCGGCATCGACCCGAGGACGCTCCGCGCGTTTGTGCGGAAGACGGGCGCGCTCGCCGTCTGCGGGTACCGGACCGACGTCGACTGGATGCGATCGACCGCCTTCGAGCTCCTGCTCTTCTCGCAAATGCAGAAGCACGAGTTTTCGGGGAGGGGGATCGCCGCGATCGAAGAGGCGGGGCGGGAGATCGCGAAGTCGTTCGGCGACCTCGAGTTCGGCATCGCGACGGTGAAGGACATCGCGTGAGGGAGGGACGCGGCCGCGGCGGTGGCTGAGTGCGCGCTCAGCGCGACGCCGGCGGGCGCGCCGAGATGGGGAGTAGCATGCTTGACACGGAGCGCATCGAGGTTCTCACCTTCGATTGCTACGGAACACTCATCGACTGGGAGACCGGTATCCTCGAGGCGCTGCGTCCGCTGCTCGCTGCCCACGGGGCGTCGGCGGTCGACGCCGACATCCTGACGCGCCACGCGGCGCTCGAGTCCGCGGCGGAGGGCGGGGAGTACAGGGCGTACCGGACCGTGCTCCGCGAGGTCGTCGACGGCTTCGGGGAGGCGTACGGCTTTTCGCCCGACCGGGCCGAGCGAGACTCTCTCGCGCGCTCGGTGGGGGATTGGCGTCCCTTCACCGACACCGTGCCGGCGCTCGAGACGCTCTCGCGGCGCTACCGGCTGGGCGTTGTCTCGAACATCGACGACGACCTCTTCGCGGCGTCGGCCGAGCGCCTCGACGTGGTGTTCGACTGGATCGTCACGGCCGAGGAGGTGCGCGCGTACAAGCCGGCGCACGCGCACTTCGAGCGGGCGATCGAGCGTGCCGGCTGTCCCCTGGAACGCATCCTCCACGTGGCCCAGAGCCTCCATCACGACATCGTCCCGGCGCGGGAGCTGGGACTCGCGACGGTCTGGGTCGATCGACGGCACGCGACGCCGGGCTTCGGCGCGACGCCCCCGGCGTCGGCCGCGCCGGATCTCAGGGTCACCGATCTGGCCGCGCTCGTGCGCTCGATGGAACACCCGTGAGGTCAAGTGGGAGGGGCGCGGCACGGCGCGCTCCGGGCGCTGGTCGGCCGACCGCCGCGAGGGGTCCGAGGAGGGCGGCGCGAGGCGTGAGGCACAAGGCAAGCGTGCGCGAGGCGCGTGGCAAACGGCCCGAGTCGCGAGGCCCCGGGAGGGCGACGCTCGCGAATCGCGCGGGACAACGGAACTTGTGGGATAGTACGGTGCGGTAGGAAAAGTGCAGGCTGGCGCAGCCGGAAAGGAGACGTGACCATGATCCGTGTGGGATTCTGGCCCCGTGTTTGCATTGGCCTTTGGGCGGGAGGAGTTCAGGGGGTTCTCCTGTCGTGCGTTCTGGTGCTCGCCGCGACCGGCGGCTGGGCGCCTGCGGCGCTCGCGAGTGAACCCGTCGCCACGTTCTCCATCGTTGGATTCGATCCGGAGACGAGCGATCTCGGCGTGGCCGTCCAGTCCAAGTTCTTCGCGGTCGGCTCGGTCGTGCCGTGGGCGCGCGCCGGTGTCGGCGCGATCGCGAGCCAGGCGTACGGAAACACGACCTTCGGGCCGCGCGGCCTCGAGCTTCTGGCGGAGGGGCTGGCGGTCGATGACGTCCTCGCGAACCTCCTGTCGGATGACGATGACCGGGAACAGCGTCAGGTCGGAATCGTGGACGCGGCCGGTCGCTCGGCGTCCTACACGGGCGAAGACTGCATGGCCTGGGCGGGGCATCGGACGGGAGCGAGCTTCGCGGCTCAGGGGAACATCCTGGTGAGCGAGGCGACCGTCGAGGCGATGGCGGACGCGTTCCAGGCGACCGAGGGTGTTCTGGGCGAGCGGCTGATGCGCGCGCTCGAGGCCGGCCAGGCCGCGGGCGGCGACTCGAGAGGAGTCCAGTCGGCGGCCATCCTCGTCGTCCGCGATCGCGGCGGCTACGGAGGCTACAACGATCGCTACTGCGATCTCCGCGTTGACGATCACGAGGATCCGATCGGGGAGCTGCGACGGATCTTCAACCTGTGGAAGGAACACGCGCTGATCCTCGAGGGGTACCGGTTGTGCGATGAGGAGCAGTGGGAGAAGGCCTTCGAGGTCGGGAAGCGGAGCGTCGAGCTCTCTCCCAACGAGGGCGAGCCCCACTACCACCTCGCATGCTACTACTCGAGGGCCGGCAGGCGCGTTGAGGCACTCAGGGAGCTCAGGGCCGCGGTCGAAACGGACGCCGCCCTCGCTCCTCGGGCGAAGAACGATCCGGACTTCGAGCCACTCTACGATGACCCGGTGTTCCGAGGGATCACCAGGGAGTAGCCGCGGGGCGGCCGGCCGGACGAGCGGGGAACCATGACCGACGAGGCGAAGACCGCGCCGGAGCTCGTGGAGGAGCTCAGGTGAGGGCGAGGAGCGCTTCCGCAGCCTCGTCGAGGGGTCCCCGGACATCGTGTGGACGCTCTCGACCGTCCGGGGGACGCTTTACGTGTCGTCCCAGGTCCGGGCGATTCTCGGCTACACCCCGGAGTACCTCCATCGGCATCCGCACCTGTGGGCCGACTCGATCCACCCCGGGGACCGAGACTGCGTCCGAGATGCCGTCGCCAGGTTCGATGAGCGCGGCAGCCTCGACGTCGAGTACCGCATCCGCGACAGCCACGGCGAATGGCGGGTGCTCCACGATCGTTCGATCGGGCGGGAGGTGAGCGGCGAGGAGACCCTCATCCGCGGGATCTCGGCCGACATCACCGAGCACCGACAGGCGGAGGAGGCCCTTCGGGAGTCCGAGAACCTCTATCGCGCGACGATCGACGCGCTCGCCGACATGGTCCACGTGGTCGACCCCGACCTCACCATCACTCTCATGAACGAGGCCTTCAGGAAGGCGATGGAGGACATCGATCTCGATCCGAACGTGATCGGGGTGAACCTCTTGCGTGCGCTGCCGTTCCTGCCCGAGGGGACTCGCGAGGCATACCGGCGCGTCGTCGCGACCGGCGAGAGCTTCGTCGCGAACGAGGAGATCCGCTTCGGGACGAGGACGATCTGCACGGAGACCCGCAAGATCCCGATTCTCGAACGGGGCGAGGTTGTCCGCGTGGTCACGGTCGTGCGCGACGTGTCGGAGCATCGCCAGGCCGAGGAGATCCAGTCGGTGCTCTTCCAGATCTCCCAGGCCGCCAGCGACTCCGCGGATCTCGGCGAGTTCCTCACCGTGATCCACCGCGAGCTCGGGAGACTGATCGACACGACCAACTTCTACGTCGCCCTCTACAGTGACGAGACGAGCATGTACTCGTTCCCGTATCACGTCGACCAGTACGACTGCGACGAGATCGGTCAGGTCGCGCTCAAGGACAGCCTCACGGACTACGTCAGGAGAACGGGCGAGGCGCTGATGGTCGATCCGCAGGAGCACGGTGACCTGATCGACCGGGGCGAGGTGATCCTGATCGGCGCGCAGTCGACGATCTGGCTCGGCGTGCCGCTCAAGGCCGCGGGGAAGGTCATCGGCGTGGTCGCCGTCCAGAGCTACGACGACGTGGCGCCGTACACCGCGGAGGACCGCGAGCTCCTCGCGTTCGTCTCCGAGAACATCGCGGTCGCCATCGAGCGCAAGTGGGCGGAGGAGGATCGCCACGGTCTTGAGGCGCAGATCCAGCAGGCGCAGAAGCTCGAGAGCCTCGGTGTGCTCGCGGGCGGCATCGCGCACGACTTCAACAACCTTCTCACCGGCATTCTGGGGAACTCCGATCTGGCGCTCACGCACGTCGCGCCGGAGTCGCCGGTGACGAAGCACATCAAACAGATCAAGACGACGGCCGAGAGAGCGGCCGACCTTTCACGGCAGATGCTGGCCTACTCGGGCCGCGGCAGCTTCGTGATCGAGCAGATCGACCTCAGCGATCTCGTCAACGAGATGGGGCATCTGCTCGAGGTGTCGATATCGAAAAAGGCGGTCATCCGCTACGAGGTGGCGGCCGAGGCGGCGCTGATGGTCGGCGACGTCACGCAGATCCGCCAGGTGGTCATGAACCTGATCACGAACGCGTCAGACGCGATGGGCGACGACGAGGGTGTGATCACCCTCGCGACAGGAACGGTCGAATGCGACCGCGCCAACCTGGCCGACGCGTACGTCGACGATCAGCTGGCCGACGGGGTCTACGTCTACCTCGAGGTCGCCGACACCGGGTGCGGGATGGACAACGAAACCAGGCGGCGGATCTTCGACCCCTTCTTCACCACGAAGTTCACCGGGCGCGGCCTCGGGCTCGCGTCGGTCATCGGGATCATCCGAGGCCATCGGGGCGCCGTCGTGGTCGACAGCAAGCCTGGGAAGGGCACGAGGTTCCGTGTTCTCTTCCCGACGGACACGTCGCCGTGCGTCGAGATCACGGCAAGGCCGACCGCGACTCCCGAGTCCGAAGCGACGGGGACGGTCCTGCTCGTCGACGACGAGGAGACGATCCGGGACGTTGGGACACTCATGCTCGAGATGGCGGGATTCAGCGTGGTCACGGCTGAGGACGGAGTGGCCGCGGTCGACTTCTACCGGGACCACGCCGACGAGATCGCGTGCGTCCTTCTCGACCTCACGATGCCTCGCATGGGAGGGGAGGAGACCTTCCGCGAGCTCCGTCAGATCCGAGAGGACGTCCGCGTGGTCATCTCGAGCGGCTACAGCGGGAGCGAGATCAACGATCGGTTCGTCGGCCAGGGGATCGCTGGATTCGTCCAGAAACCCTACATGTCCAAGGAACTCATCGACGAGGTACGAGCCGCCGTCGACGGGCCGGCACCCCCGGGAGGCATCCATGGGGGAGCGTCGAGCGTCTCGTGAAGGGCGGCCGCGGCCGTCCGGCCGTCGATCGACCCCCAAGCGGTCCCTGAACTCACCCAGAGCGAGCCTTGCCTGATCCCTGAAGGGCGTCGCGTCCTCCTTGAGCGGCTGAGCCTTCCCCGCGCGTCAAGACCCCTCGAGCCACGCGAGCGAGCCCCGAGGCGGCCCAGGGTGGGTCGCCGGAAAAGTGACCGTGCCCCAAATACGTGCTTGACTTCCTGGGCATGATGCGGCATTCTTGAATTGCTGGATGCAGTCATCAAGAGTGACACAAAGATCGTTCTGCCTGAGCTTTTGCGAGGCCCCTTCGGAGACGAGCGCGACGCCCTTGCCTCACCCTCGAGTGCTGACACTGATCACCCGAACGCCTGTCGTTCCGCCGGAGTTCCATCGCCCGCCGACCGACCGATCCAGGAGGTCGGGCCCGCGGTCGCACGGGGGATCACGCCTGCGTCAAGACCTGCCATCGAGGAGGTGCCGCACGAGATAGACACCCGACTGGTTCGCTGCTGGCATCTGTCCGAGATCTAACCGTGCGCTGGTGAAGGCACGTTCCTGGAAGGCCGTCCAGCCAGATCGTTAGACCCGAGCGCTGGCAGGTTTGATCGAGAATCGAGCGCCCGCGAGGCGCGTGATGGAATCGCCGCGAGGCGAGCGATGGAGTCGCCGCGAGGCGAGCGAGGAGGAACGAGGTTTGAAGAAGCTCTATGTGGGGAATCTGCCCTACTCGGCCACGGAGGCCGAGCTCAGGGAGCTGTTCAGTCAGTTCGGCGACGTGCATGCAGTGAATCTCATCAGCGATCGGGAGACGGGCCGTCCGCGCGGCTTCTGCTTCATCGAGATGGACGAGCCGGCGGCGGAGGCGGCGGTCAGCTCGCTCGACGGGCAGGACTTCGGAGGACGCAACCTGCGCGTGAACGAGGCGCGGGAGCGGAGCGGCGAGCGGCGAGGCAGCTGGTAGAGATGCCTCGCACGGAAGCGGACTCCCGTGTGAGGGGCCGCGCTTCCCGCAACCGAACGGACCACGCTTCGACCGACCGGGTGTGCCCGAGCGCGCCCTGGACGACGAAGGACAGCCAGATCGAACGGCGCTCGAGCCCGCGGGCTCGAGCGCCGTCGTGCGTGTGCGGGATGCCGCCCGTGGGGCCGGCGCGGCAGCGAGCCGTCCGAGCACGCGATGAGGCCCGCCCGGGGGCGCTACGTGAGGGTGACGAGCGCAACGCCGGCGAGCGCCAGGCCGACGGCGATGAGCTTCTTTGCGGTGATCGCCTCCTTGAGGAGCAGGGCCGCCAGCGGCAGCACGAAGATCGCGCTCGTCTGGTTCAGGATCGACGCCGTCGAGGCCTGCGTGTACTTCATGCCGGCGATCCAGACGATCATGGCGAGGTAGGCCCCGAGCACTGCGGCGGGGATCGCGATCTTCCAGGAGGAAGACGGCCTGAGTGTCGCCCAGACGTAGCGGCGCTTGGGCGAGAAGATGGTGATGAGAACGAGCCCGCCGATGCCGGCGGCGAGCCGGACGGTGGTCGACCAGATCACCGGCGATCGATCGAGAACGGGCTTCGCGACCGTGACACCGGCGGCCATGAAGGCGACGGAGAGCGTGGCCAGCCCGATGCCCCGGTGGAGCTCGGAGCGCGAGACGCCCTCAGGAGCCTCGTGTCCGGACGTCGTCAGAATCCCGAGCAGGATGAGCACGGCGCCGGCGACGTCGCCGACGCTGAGCCGCTCGCCGAGGAAGGCGAACGTGAAGAGGATGATGAGGGGGCTGTATGCCAGGCTCACGATCTGGGAGAGGCCGGCGCCCACGATGTTGAGGCTGCGGAAGAACAGGGTGTCGGCGAGCGCTATCCCGAGGACTCCTGAAAGCGCGAGGAGGGCGTAGTCGAGAACGGGCGCGGGGCGCAGGAAGTCCTGCCGGAGGATCGCGAGCGTCGCCACGAGCAGGATCATGGCGACGATGTTCTTGAAGAAGTTCAGTGCGAGCGGAGGGTACACCCTCCCGCTCATCCGGAACAGCACGACCGAGAACGCCCAGATGAGGGCGGCGAGGACGGAGAGGATCTCCCCGAGGTGGGGGACGTTCTGCACGTGGCGCTCCCGAGCGTGGGTCGTGGGGCGCGTTGGCCAGGATCTGACGACACCCGAAGGTCACGACGATAGCACAGACGGGCCGCTCAGACCACGAGCGGGGACGAAGGGTGCTGTCGGCGCGCCTGCTCGGCAGGCAGTCTGGGGCCGAGGCCCGAAGCAAACTAGCTTCCTCACCCCGGTGGGTGGGTCACGATGTACCCATGCGTTCCCTTCTGGGGTCGAGATCGAGCTTGACAGGCGTGAGCCTGAGTCTATAGTATAGAAGTTCGTAGAAAACGCGGGTGATGCAGCGCATTCAATGGACAGCACGGGAGGCAACGTGGACTACGCCGTTATCAGGACCGGCGGGCTCCAGTACAGGGTCGCTGAGGGCGACCGCATCCGCGTGCCGCTCCTCAAGAGCGACGTGGGCAACGTCTTCGATGTGCCAGAGGTTCTCGCGGTGAGGAGCGGTGGCGAGCTGACCGTCGGCAAGCCCGTCGTCGAGGGCGCCAAGGTGTCGGCCGAGGTGCTCGGGCACGGCCGCGGACGCAAGGTCATCGTCTACAAGAAGAAGCGCAGGAAGGGCTACGAGGTCACGCGAGGTCACCGCCAGGATTACACGGAGCTCGTGATCATGTCGATCCGGCCCTAGTCCCGGCTCAGGGGCCGCGCGCCCAAGAACGCGAGACAGACGGAGGTACGGTACCAGTGGCACACAAGAAGGGAGTCGGAAGCTCCAGGAACGGACGCGATTCGAAGTCGCAGCGCCTCGGCGTGAAGCGATTCGGCGGCCAGTTCGTGAGAGCGGGCACGATCATCCTGAGACAGCGCGGGACGAAGGTCTACCCGGGCGAGAACGTGGGGAAGGGCGGCGACGACACGCTGTTCGCGCTCGCGGACGGACTCGTGCAGTTCGAACGATGGGGGCGGAGGAGGAAGCGTGTGAGCGTCCGGCAGGAAAGCGCAGCGAGCTCTTAGAGGTGATTGTCCACGCGCAGCACGTCGGCGAAGATCGGGAGGGCTGCCAAGGCTCGGAAGAGGGCGAACCTCTTCGGTCGAGAGGCGCCACAGCGATGCGAAAGACCCCAGAGGGGTACCGAGAGGGAGACGCTCTCCCAGCGGTGCCCCTTTTTGTGTGAACGATGCGGATCACGAGTGAGCATTCGGGGTATCGAGAGGAGCGCGAGACGATGAAGATCAAGTGGTTGGGGCACTCGTCGTTCATCGTGGAATCGAGGGACGGGACGCGCATCATCACTGACCCATTCGAGGCCGGATCGTACGACGGAGCCGTCGGCTACGATCCGATTCAGGACCGGGCGGACGTCGTGACGATCAGCCACGATCACGCCGATCACAACGCTGTCGACACGGTGGACGGCGAGCCGGAGGTGGTCCGGGGAGCCGAGGAGCGGAGCGTCAGCGGAATAGGAATCCGCGGCATCAACACCTACCACGACGAGAACAGAGGGCAGGACCGCGGCCGCAACACGATCTTCGTGATGGAGGTCGACGGCATCAAGGTGGCCCACCTGGGCGACCTCGGACATCTTCTCTCTGCCGAGGAGATCCGGAAGCTCGGCCAGATCGACGTGCTCCTCGCTCCGGTAGGCGGCTACTACACGATCGGGCCCGAGGAGGCGAAGAAGGTCGCCGAGGGGCTGGGCGCGAAGATCATCATACCGATGCACTACAAGACCGACGCGCTGGGTTTTCCGATCCAGCCGGTCGACGATTTCCTGAGGCTCATGGACGACGTGGAGCGCGCGAACAGCACGACCGTGGAGATCGACTCCGACGCGCTTCCGGAGGAGCCGCGGGTCGTGGTTCTCGATTACTCGTAGCACGGGAGCGAGGCTCGAGCTTCGATGGAACGCCAACGGGTTCTGGGCATCATCCCCGCGCGGCTCCTCTCCACGCGCTTTCCTGGGAAGGTCCTCGCGACGCTCTCCGGCAGGCCGGTCATCGAGCACGTGTACGAGCGGCTCGCATCGGCGTCGCTCGTGGACGACGTCGCCGTCGCGACAGACAGTGCTGAGATCGAGGAGGCCGTCGCCCGGTTCGGAGGGCGGTCTATTCTGGTGCGGACGCCCTGTTCCACCGGGAGCGATCGCGTGGCGAGGGCGGTCGAGGGGACGCCTGCCGACATCGTCGTGAATCTCCAGGCGGATCAGCCGCTCATCGATCCCAGGGACATCGACGGGGCGATCGCCGAACTCGTGGCGACGAGCCGGCTCGACATTACGACCGTGGCCTACCGGGCGTCCGACCGCCGGGGCTACGAGAGCCGGGATGTGGTGAAGGTCGCCGTGGCCGAGGACGGGCGGGCGCTCTACTTCTCCCGCGCGCCGATCCCCTCGGCGAAGCGTGGCGAGACCGGAAACCCCTTGTATCTGCATCACGTTGGGATATACTGCTTCCGGCGCGTCGCGCTCGAACGCTTCGCCGCCGGTCCGCGGACGGCGCTCGAGGAGCGGGAGTGCCTCGAGCAGCTGCGAGCTCTCGAGCGCGGCCTCGCGATCGGCGTCGTGATCACCGACCGCGTGACTCCCGGCGTCGACCGAGAGCGCGATCTGGCTGAACTCGAGGCGCTCATCACAAACCCCTGAACTCAGCCCGACGACCTGGAGCCCGAACCGTTCCGTGAGGGGAGTGGACGGCATGCCCAAGTACATTTTCGTGACAGGCGGTGTGGTGTCCGCCCTCGGCAAGGGAATCGCGTCGGCCTCGCTGGGCTACCTTCTGAAGAGCCGTGGTCTCACGGTGACCCTGCAGAAGTGCGACCCGTATCTCAACGTCGATCCGGGGACCATGAGTCCGTTCCAGCACGGCGAGGTTTTCGTGACGGCGGATGGAGCCGAGACCGATCTCGATCTCGGACACTACGAGCGCTTCATCGACGAGGAGCTCACGAGGCTCAACAACGTCACCGCCGGCCAGATCTACGAGGCGATCATCGCCAAGGAGCGCAGGGGCGACTTCCTCGGGGGCACCGTTCAGGTCATTCCGCACGTCACCAACGAGATCAAGGAGCGCATCAAGGAGGTCGCGTCGAGCGACACCGACATCGTGATCACCGAGATCGGCGGGACGGTCGGCGACATCGAGAGCCTCCCGTTCCTCGAGGCGATCCGGCAGATGCGGCTGGAGCACGGAGCCGAGAACGTCGTCTTCGTTCACCTCACGCTGGTTCCGTACATCAAGACCGCGGGCGAGCTCAAGACCAAGCCGACGCAGCACAGCGTCCGGGCGCTCCGCGACATCGGCATCCAGCCCGACCTCCTCGTCTGCCGCACCGAGCATCCGCTGACCGACGATCTCAAGAAGAAGATCGCGCTCTTCTGTAACGTGGAGATCGAGGCCGTGATCGACGCGCGCGACGTCGCGTCGATCTACGAGGTTCCGCTCCGTTTTCACGAGGACGGGCTCGACGACATCGTCCTCTCGAAGCTCGGGATCGAGAACGGTGCTCCGGACCTCGCCCTGCTCGAGAGGCTCGTCGAGCGAGTGAGGAACCCCTCGACCGAGACGCGGATCGCGATCTGCGGGAAGTACGTCGATCTCAAGGACGCCTACAAGAGCATCATCGAGGCTTTCGTGCACGCCGGCGCCGAGAACGACACGCGCGTGCGCCTGTTGTGGGCCGACGTCGAGGAGATTGAACGCGCGGGTGACGCCGGCACGATCCTCGGCGGCTGCCACGGGGTGCTGGTGCCCGGCGGGTTCGGCGAGCGCGGCATCGAGGGCAAGATCGCGGCGGTCGGATACGCGAGGAGGAACGGTGTGCCGTACTTCGGGATCTGCCTCGGCATGCACGCGGCGGTCATCGAGTACGCGCGCAACGTCTGCGGTCTCACGAGGGCCCACTCGACTGAGTTCGACGCGGACGCTTCCGCTCCGGTCATCGACGTCATGGCGGAGCACACCGGAATCGACAACATGGGCGGCTCGATGCGGCTCGGGGCGTACGAGTGCCGTCTCGTTTCGGGCAGCCGGGCGCGCCAGGTTTTCGGCGTCGACGTCGTGCACGAGCGTCACCGTCACCGCTACGAGTACAACAACGAGTACCGCGAGCTTCTGGAGTCGCGCGGGCTTGTCTCGTCGGGCGTCTATCCGGGGCAGGATCTGGTCGAGATCGTCGAGCTTCCGGACCATCCGTGGTTCGTGGCGTGCCAGTTCCATCCGGAGTTCCTGTCGCGGCCCGGTCGGGCGCATCCCCTCTTCCGCGAGTTCGTGGCCGCGGCGCTCGAGCATTCGAAGAACGAGGTGAGCGAGTGCCGAAGCACGTCGTCGACATAGGAGGCGTCCGGATCGGAGCCGGGCAGCCGCTCGCCCTGATATCGGGGCCGTGCGCCCTCGAGGACGAGGGGCTGGCGCTCGAGGTCGCTCGGGAGGCGTCGGCCGTGGCCTCCCGCTTCGGGATCCCGTACGTCTTCAAATCGTCGTACCTCAAGGACAACCGCATGTCAGCGGGTTCCTACGCCGGCCCGGGAGTCGATGAGGGGCTTCGCATCCTCGCGCGGGTGAAGGAGGAGCTCGGCGTTCCGGTGCTCGCCGACGTGCACGAGAGAGGAGAGGTCGCGGCCGCAGCCGAGGTGCTCGATTGCATCCAGGTTCCGGCCTTCCTTTGCCGGCAGACGCGGCTCCTCGAGCGCGTCGCCGCGACGGGGCTGCCGATCAACATCAAGAAGGGTCAGTTCGTCGCCCCCGACAGCATGGAACGCATCGCCGGCAAGGCGGCCGCGGCGGGCAACGATCGCATCCTCCTGACCGAGCGCGGCACCACCTTCGGGTATCACAACCTCGTGGTCGACATGCGCGGGATCGAGATCATGCGGCGCGCCGGCTTCCCCGTCGTCTTCGACGCAACGCACAGCGTGCAGCTCCCGGGAGCGTCGTCCGGTGTCTCGGGCGGACAACCGGAGTTCGTGGCGGTGCTCTCGCGGGCGGCCTGCGGGGCGGGCTGCGACGCGCTGTTCGTCGAGACGCATCCTGAGCCCCCGAAGGCTCTCTCGGACGCAGCCTCGATGGTCTCACTCGACGATCTCCCGAGCCTCCTCGCGGACGTTCTCCCGATCGCCCGAGCCTTCCGGGCCGCCCGGCCGGAGGTGACCGGTGCGTGATCTCGACCGGGCGCTGGCCGCCCGCATCCGTCTCCTCGTGCTCGACGTCGACGGCGTTCTCACGGACGGGCAGATCGTTCTCGGCCGGGCCGGCGAGGAGATGAAGGCGTTCTCGGCCCGCGATGGGATCGGTATCAAGCTCGCGCAGTGCGCTGGAATCGAGGTGGTCTTTCTCTCGGCGCGGGACTCTGCGATCGTGAGGGAGCGGGGCAGGATGCTCGGCGTCGGGGAGATGCATCTGGGCGAACAGCAGAAGCTCGGCGCCCTCCGGAAGATCGCGGAGCGACACGCCATCGGTCTCGACGAGATTGCCTACGTCGGAGACGACATCATCGACATCCCGCCGACCGCGGCCGTGGGGTTGGGAGTGGCCGTCGGCGACGCCTGCGAAGATCTCAAGGAGGTGGCGTCTCACACGACCGACGCCGAGGGAGGTCGGGGAGCCGTTCGAGAGACGATCGAGGCAATCCTCAAGGCCCGCGGCGACTGGAAGGCCGTTCTCGAGGGGTATCTCGCGACCCGCTGATGCGCGGCGGTGTCGCGGCCGCTCGTTCGGGTCGCACGCCGCGCGAACGCTGTCACTGGAGCAACGACGTGGAGACCGACGTGAAGAAGCCGCCGCCGGCCGAAGGAGCAAAAATCCGGGACGAGGATCTCGTCTCCGCGGGGCGGGACGTCCTTGACGTTGAGCGCGACGCGCTCGACGCCGCGTCTCGGCGCATCGGCGACGCCTTCGCGTGCGCCGCGAAGGCGATCCTGGAGTCGCGCGGCCGCGTGATTGTCAGCGGCGTCGGCAAGTCGGGGATCGTGGCGAGGAAGATCGCCGCGACATTCGCGAGCACGGGCACGCCCGCCGTCTTTCTCCATCCGGCCGACGCGGCGCACGGAGACATCGGTGTGGTCGGCCCGTCGGACGTCGTGATCGCCGTGTCGAAGAGCGGCGAGGGCGAGGAGCTCCTGCGCATCCTGCCGGCGCTCAGGGAACTGGGTGTCACGATCGTCGCCATCACGGGCAACACCGGATCGACGCTGGCGGAGCGATCGGACATCGTGCTCGACGCCGGCATCGAGCGCGAGGCGTGCCCGATGGACCTGGTGCCCACGGCCAGCACGACGGTTGCCCTGGCGCTCGGCGACGCCCTCGCGGTCGTGGTCCTGAAGGAGAAGGACGTCGACCGGGACGCGTTCGCGCTCTTCCATCCGGGCGGGTCGATCGGCAGGCGTCTTCTCCTCAAGGTCAGCGACGTCATGCACGCGGGCAACGGACTCCCGCGCGTCTCCGAGGACTCGCTCATGAAGGACGCGATCCTCGAGATCGCGAACAAGCGCCTAGGGATGACGACCGTCGTCGACGACGCGGGTCATCTCGTCGGCATCATCACCGACGGCGATCTGCGACGGATCCTCATGGAGCGCGCGAGCATCCTCGACGCCCGCGCCGGGGACGTCGCGATCAGAAACCCCAGGACGATCGGCAGAGACGAGCTCGTCGTCGCCGCTCTCGAGAGAATGGAGACCGTGGCGCAGCGCCCGATCACGTCGCTCATCATCGTGGACGAGGCCGGACGGCCGGAGGGCGTGATCCACATCCACGACTGCCTGCGAGCCGTCCGCTAGCCGGGCTTCCGGCCGGCCCGCGCGGTTGACCGACCCCTCACCATCTGCTAGTCTTCCCGCCGAGAGGCACTCTGCACGCCCCGTTGCCACGCCCCGGTTCGATCGATGCGGTCCTTGGCCCTTGCCACCGCCGCGCTTCTTGAGGCGGCCCGGGTTCTCGGGTATATTGGTGCGGGATCCGAGGGGGGAAGGGGACGATGCGCGCGCCCGATCTGACGTCGCGCGAGCTGAGCATTTTGGCCTCCGGCTTGCTATGGTCCGGTGCTACGACCATGGGGGGACTCACGAACACATGAATACCGCTCGGACTTTCCTTCCGTTCCTCGCGGCCCTGGCGCTCGGCGTCTGTCTCGCCGGGTGTGAAGGCGACCCCGCCGGCGAGGAGGGGCAGCACGGGCAGCTGCCCGATCACGAGATCGATGGGTTCTCCCTCACACAGACGCGCGGCGGCGAGAAGCAATGGACGCTCTCGGCGGCGAGGGCGCTCATCTACGAGGCGGCCGACCGCGTCGAGATGACGGACGTCCGCATCGACTACTTCGACGACGAGGGTGCGGTCGAATCGACCATGACCGCGCGCGAGGGGCTCCTCATGCGCCGCACCAACAACATGGAAGCGCGGCGAGACGTCGCCGTTTTTGCCAGCGACGGCACGATCCTGACGACCGACCTGCTCACGTGGAACGAGCAGACCGGGAAGATCGAGACGGATCTCCCGGTGCGCGTGACGAAGGGGAAGGACGTCTTCACCGGCACGGGCGTGACGGCCGATCCCGATCTCAAGAACATCAAGGTCAAGAGCAACTTCAAGGCGTTCGTGAAGACGCCAGAGGGCGATCTTGTCGAGGACTACTAGCGCCGGCCGCGCCGGCACGGTGGATTCCAGGGAACTCACGGCGCGGGGCCTCGTGAAGAGGTACGGTCGGCGGGCCGTCGTCAATCGTGTCGACATCGAGCTCAGGCGCGGCGAGGTCGTGGGTCTGCTCGGTCCGAACGGCGCCGGCAAGACGACCACGTTCCACATGATCGTGGGGCTCCTGACCCCCGACGAGGGCGCGGTCTACCTGGACGAGACCGACATCAGCCGCGAGCCGATGTACCAGAGGGCCCGGATGGGCGTCGGCTATCTCTCCCAGGAGTCGTCGATCTTCCGCGGGCTGACGGTCGGGCAGAACGTCAACGCGATCCTCGAGACTCTGGGCGGCCCGCGTGCGGCGCGCGAGGAGCGCCTCGTGGAGCTTCTGGGGGAGCTCGGGATCGAGGAGCTTGCCGGTCGGTCGGCCGACACCCTCTCGGGGGGCGAGCGGCGACGCGTGGAGATCACGCGGGCGCTGGTGACGAGCCCTTCGTTCCTGCTCTTGGACGAGCCCTTCGTGGGGATCGATCCGATCGTGGTGCAGGACATCCAGGCGATCATCAGGCGGCTCCGTGAACGGAGAATAGGGATCCTCATTACGGATCACAGCGTTCGAGAAACATTGTCGGTCACAGACCGAGCGTATATCATGTATGAGGGGGAGATCCTCCTCTCCGGTAGCGCTCAGGAACTCGCGACGAACGAAGAGGCCAAGAAGCTCTACCTGGGGGAACGCTTCCGGCTGTAGGTGCGCCGCGGGTCCGAGCAACTTCGAGGCGCGAGCGCGCCCTGGCCATCGACTCCGCGGTTGCGACGAGGTCGGGTGAGGGAGACTGCCATGGACATGAAGCCGAGGCTGCAGATGAAGCTGGGGCAGACGCTCGTGATGACGCCGCGGCTGCAGATGGCGCTCAAGATCCTCCAGGTGTCTACCCTCGAACTGGAGCAGTTCCTGAAGCAGGAGCTCCTCCAGAATCCCCTCCTTGAGAGGATGGAGGAGGACGAGGACGCCGAACTCGAGAGGACGGAGGGGGAGTCCGGGGAGTCGGGAGAGAACGAGGCGTCGTCCGAGGGGGAGAAGGCGGACGCGTCGGCCGAGGGTGAGAAGACCCAGACCGACGGCGAGGGTGAGAGGGCGGACGCGCCCGATGAGGGCGAGAAGGCGAGCGCGGCGGACGAGGACGAACAGGCATCGCCCGAGTCCCCCGAGGAGCCGACGCCTTCCGAAGACCTCGACTGGGACGACTACCTCGATGACGTCTACTCGCACGCGTACGGCCAGAACCTCTCCCGCGAGGAGGACGAGCGCTACGAGCGCGTTCCCGTTGCGGTCGCGACGTTCGAGGACGAGCTCAAGCACCAGCTGCACGTCGAATGCTCGGACGACGCGATCGTGGGAGTGGCCGAGTACATCATCGACGAGCTGAACGAAGACGGGCACGTCAGTGAGAGCCTCAAGGAGATAGCCGAGGCGCTGCACGTCGACGTGGAGGTCGTCGAGGCCGCCCTCGCCGTCGTGCAGTCGCTCGATCCGCCCGGGATCGCGGCTCGCAGCATCGAGGAGTGTCTCCTGATCCAGCTCGGGCGCAAGGGGCTGGGGGAGAGCCTCGCGGCCAGGCTCGTGGAGCACTGCTTCGAGGAGCTGGCGTCCTGCAAGTACGAGGTGATCCGGCGGAAGCTCGGAGTGACGACCGACGAGCTCCGCGAGGCGAGGAACGAGGTGTCGAAGCTCGATCCCCGTCCGCGGGCCGATCCGGCGACGGAGGACCCCGGGTACATCACGGCCGATCTTGTCATCGATGAGATCGACGACGAGTTCGTCGTCTACCTGAACGACTCGGACGTTCCCAGGGTGCGCATCAACCCGACGTATCGCCGGATCCTCGGCAGCGACACCGCCTCCGAGGAGCGGGACTTCATCACGAAGAAGCTCAAGGCAGCGAGATGGATCGTTCAGAGCATAGAGAACCGCCGCCGGACGATGGTCAAGGTGACCGAGAGCATCGTTCGGGCGCAGCGGGGCTTCCTCGAGAAAGGTGTGTCCGCGCTCCGGCCGCTCACCCTTCAGCAGATCGCCGACGACGTGAGCATGCACGAGTCGACGGTGAGCCGGGTGACGAGAGGGAAATACGTGCAGACGCCGCGCGGCCTCTTCGAGTTGAAGTACTTCTTCTCGAGTGGGATCCCGAGGATCGGCGGACGCGACGTCTCGTCGAAGACGGTCCGCGATGCGATGCGCGACATCATCGCGAGAGAGGACAAGAAGAAGCCGCTCTCCGATCAGAAGATCGCCGAGGAGCTCAGGAGGATGACCTTCACAATCTCCCGCCGCGCCGTCGCGAAGTACCGCGACCAGATGGGGATCCTGAGGGCAGGGCTCAGGAAGGAGATCTAGGCCGACCCCGACGAAGTGATTCAGGACGGCCTCCCGACCGGACCCGCGAGGAGGCCTCGGGCACCGGGAGGCGTGTTTGCTCAGGGACGTCGTCTTCGAACCGAGCGGGACCGACTCGGACGAGTTCACCGTGTCGTACTGGAAGATCGATCCGGGCGAGAGAGTGGGCGTCGGAGGCGAGCTTCTGGTCGTCGAGTCCGTCGAGGAGAAGACCGCCCTCGTGGTGCCGTCCCCGTTCGCCGGAGTGCTGACCGAGATCGTCGCGCGGGAGGAGCACACGATCGTACCGGGAGCCCTACTCGGGAGGATTGAGGTGTCGTGAGAAGTGAACCGAGGCTTCCCGCCTGGCTCACGAGGCCGCTCGGCGACCCCGCCAGAATCCAAGAGGTCCGGAAGACCATCTCCGCCCACGGACTCAACACGGTCTGCAGCGAGGCGAGATGTCCCAACCGGGGCGACTGCTTCGGGCGCGGGACCGCCACGTTCATGATCCTCGGCGACCGGTGCACGCGCGACTGCGCGTTCTGCTCGGTCGGGCACGGCGCGCCTGAGGGACCGGATCCGGGAGAGCCGGCGGCCGTAGCCGCGGCCGCGGCGTCGCTCGGACTCTCGTACGTCGTCGTCACGTCGGTGACGCGGGACGATCTGCGCGACGGCGGCGCCGCCAGCTTCGCCGAGACGATCCGTGAGATCCGCGGGGCGATCCCGCACGCGGGCGTCGAGGTGCTCGTTCCGGACTTCGAAGGCAGGCAGGCCGCCATCGACACCGTCCTCCACGGGGGACCCGACGTCTTCGGACACAACGTGGAGACGGTCGAACGTCTCTACGAGGGAGTCCGGGAGGGCGCCGACTACCGGAGGACCCTCGACGTGCTCTCTCACGCATCGCGCGCGCTCGGAACTGCGCGCGTCAAGTCGGCCCTCATGCTGGGGCTCGGCGAGCGCCGGGAGGAGATCGAGGCGACGCTCGAGGACCTGAGGGCGGCGGGGGTCGGCATCGTCTATCTGGGGCAGTATCTGAGGCCCTCTCGGGCGCATCGGCCCGTGGCGCGGTTCGTGCACCCGGACGAGTTCCGCGAGTGGGAGCGCCGGGCCCGCGCGATGGGCTTCTCCCAGGTCTCGGCGGGCCCCTTCGTGAGAAGCTCGTACCGGGCCGAGGAGACGTTCGCGCGCGCTCGGACGACGGCTCCGGGCTCGAGCGGAGCCGAGAAGCGCCCCGGTGCGAAGGAGCGCGAGCGCTCGGCCGAGCCACATCACGCGTGAAAGGAGCGGGCATGAAGATCAGGGTGACCGCGAGACACAGCGACGTCGATCCCGCCATGAGGGAATACGCGGAGGAGAAGATCGCGAGGCTCGCGCACTACTTCGACCGCGTCGACGAGGCGCACCTCGTGTTCGATCGCGAGGGACACGAGGCGATGGCGGATCTCACGGTGCACGCCGCGCGGCTCGTCGTGTCGAGTCAGCAGTCGGCCGACGATCAGAGATCGGCCTTCGATCGCGCGTTCGAGAAGGTGGAGCGGCAGATCCGTCGACACAAGGACAAGGTGCGGGACAGGAAGCACGGCGAGGCGACGGCGAAGGCGGCGCTCGAGCTCGACGGGACCCCGCCGGAGGAGCTCGGCATCATTCCTGAGAGGCTGTCGGCGACTCCGCTCACGCCCGAGGAGGCTCTGAGCGAGCTCGACGAGCTGAACGCTCGTTTCATCGTGTTCGAGAACTCGGAAACCAAGAGAATCAACGTCATCTACCGGCGGGACGACGGGAACTACGGGCTGGTGGAGCCGGACGAGTAGACCGCCTCGGGGGCCGCGCGACGGGCGCGGGAGTGTCCCGTCGGCGGACGGAGGACCCGCAGGGATGGACCGACTGACCGTTCAGCAGCTCATCGAGAGGCTCGGGGAGAAGCTCGCGCTCGAGATCTCGACGGCGCCTCCCCCGACGGGCCCCGACGTCGTGACGAGCGACGTCTTTCGTCCGGGGCTTCTGCTCGCGGGCTTCGAACAGGGTTTCAACGCGGACGCGATCCAGGTGCTCGGCCAGCCGGAGCTCGCGTACCTGGAGTCTCTCGAGGAGCTGGCGAAGGCGGAGGCGCTCGCGCGGCTCTGTGTCCCGTCGGTGCCGTGCGTCATCGTGACCGACGGCGGTCCGGCGCCCAAGGAGCTCATCGCGACGGCGAACGCATCGGGGACGGCGGTCTACGTCACGCCGATGGCCGCGAGCACGCTCGGCCGCAGGCTCGCCGCCGGGCTCGACAACCTCCTGGCGCCGCAGGCCACGCTCCACGGGACGCTCGTCGACGTCTACGGCGTAGGTCTCCTCTTCACCGGGAAGAGCGGTATCGGGAAGAGCGAGTGCGGCCTCGATCTGGTGGAGCACGGGCACCGTCTCGTGGCGGACGATGTGGTTCACGTCACGCGGGCTCCGCAGGGACACCTGATCGGGTCCGGGAACGACCTCCTTCGTCACTACATGGAGATCCGGGGCGTCGGCATCATAGACGTTCAGGCGATGTTCGGGATCAGAGCGATCCGCAAGCAGAAGCGGATCGAGGTCGAGGTCAAGCTCGTGAGCTGGTCCGACCTCGAGGACTACGAGCGTCTGGGGTTCGAGGAGAATCGGATCGAGATACTCGGCGTCGGGATTCCTCTCGTGACGCTTCCGCTCGTGTCCGGCAAGAACATCACGGTCATCAGTGAGGTGATAGCGCTCAACCATCTCTTGAAGCTCCACGGGGTCCACGCGGCGCGCGAGTTCGACAGCCGCCTGAGGGGGCTCACTTCCCGCGTGCCCGAGAGCGCGGATCTCGACCGGGGAGACACCGAATGAGCGGCCCGCGCCGGAAGATCGGCTGCGTGATCGTCGCGCACGGCAACGTCGCGGAGTGCCTGATGGACGCGGTGCAGGGGATCCTCGGCACGCAGTCGCACTGGTTCGCCGTGTCGAACAGGGGGCTGAGCCTTAAGGATCTGAGCGTCGCCGTCGACCGCTCGGTCGCGAAGCTTCGGAAGGACTGCGACGTTGTCGTCATGAGCGACATGCCGGGGGGCAGCTGCCACCACGCCTGCCAGGAGATGGTGGCCGGCGACGAGGAGGTGCGTTTCGTCAGCGGCGTGAACCTCATGATGCTCCTCGAGTTTTTCGTGAAGAGGGACCGTCAGGAGCTGCCGGACCTCCTCGACCTCCTGCTGGAGCGGGGCAGGGACGCCATTCGGATCTTCTGAGCTGGGGGCGCGTGTGCCCTTTGTGCTCGTGCGCATCGACGACAGGCTCATCCACGGCCAGGTGGCCGTGGCGTGGGGATCTTGGCTCGCGCCCGATCGCATCGTCCTCGTGAACGACGAGGTCGCGACGACGGAGTGGAAGCGTGATCTCTATGGCGCCACGGACGCGCTGGGCGCGGCCGTGGCGATCGCCACGATCGAGCAGTTTCTGAGGAGCGTTCGCGAAGGCAGCTGGGAGTCTGAGCGCCTGATCGTGATCGTGGAGTCGCCGCGCGATCTTCTCTCCCTGGTGCGCGGCGGTCTCGAGATCGCGAGCGCGAACGTCGGGGGGATGCACTACTCGGAGGGGAAGCGGGAGCTTCTGCCCTACGTCTTCGTCGATGACGAGGACGCGGCGGTCCTTCGCGAGATCATCGCTGCCGGCACGGCGCTCGAGGCGAGGGACGTCCCGCAGGCGCAGCCGGTCGACGTGGTCTCCCTCCTCGAGCGGTCCGGGGACGAGCGGACGGGGTGAGACTTCGCCGCTTCCCTGTTTCGGAAAGGTACGGGCATTGACGAAGACCACGCTCATCCTCTGCATACACAACCACCAGCCCGTCGGTAATCTGCCCGAGGTGTTCGAGTACTCGTACAGGAACGCGTACCTCCCGTTTCTCGAGCACATCGAGCGCCACCCGGACGTCAGAATCGTGCTTCACAACAGCGGGCCGCTCCTCGAGTGGTACGAGGAGCAGGCTCCCGATTACCTGTCCCGCGTGCGCGCGCTCGTCGAGCGCGGTCAGGTCGAGATCCTCTCCGGGGGGTTCTACGAGCCGGTCCTGCCCTCGATCCCCGAGCGCGACGCGCTCGGACAGATCGAGAGGATGAACGACTACGTCGAGCGGGTCTTCGGCAGGCGGCCGCGCGGCATGTGGCTCGCCGAGCGCGTGTGGGAGCCGAGGGTCGCCGCCACGATCGAACGGGCAGGCCTCGAATACGTGCCGGTCGACGACCACGAGTTCCGTCTCGCCGGTCTTCCGGACGAGGACCTGACGGGCTACTTCGTGACGGAGGACCAGGGGCTTCCGGTCAAGGTCTTCCCGATCAGCAAGCGGCTCCGCTACACGATTCCCTTCCAGGAGCCCGAGGCCACGGTCGCCGCCCTGCGTGAGATTCAGGAGCGCGGCCGGGGGCTCATGGCGCTCTTCGGCGACGACGGGGAGAAGTTCGGCGTCTGGCCGGGGACGCACGACCACGTCTATTCGGGCGGGTGGCTCGAGCGCTTCCTGCGCGCGCTCGGCGAGAACGCCGATTGGATCGAGACGTCGACCTTCGCGGAACACGTCGATCGCGAGCCCGCACGGGGCAGGGTCTATCTTCCGACGTCGTCGTACCCCGAGATGATGGAGTGGGCGCTTCCCACGCCGGCGCGGAGGTCGTACCAGCGGATGCAGAAGGAGCTCGAGGGACGGGGCCTCTTGGACGAGTGGGGTCCCTTCCTCGCGGGCGGCACGTGGAAGGGGTTCCTCTCGAAGTACGACGAGGCGAACCTCATGGCCCGGAAGATGTTCCGCGTCAGCGGCAAGATTGCGGCCCGGGAGCGCGGGCTCGATCTCCTGCGGGACGAGGGTTCGCTCCCGACGGACGTTCCGGCCGCCGCGGGCGCGCCCGCCCCGCCGATCGACGCCGACGCGGTCGATCGCGCCCGGGTGGAGCTCATGAGGGGCCAGTGCAACTGCGCCTATTGGCACGGCGTGTTCGGCGGGCTCTACCTGCCGCACCTCCGGTCGGCCATCTACATCTACGAGCACCTGATCCGCGCCGAGAACATCGTGGAGGCCGCGCGCGGGGAGACGTGGGATCACGCCGAGGTCGTCGACCACGATCTCGACGGCGATCCCGAGGTCCTCCTCGAATCGCACTGGGCGAACGTCTACGTGGCGCCGCGTCGCGGTGGGACGCTCTTCGAGCTCGACCTCAAGGGTGTCGAGTCGAATCTTCTCGCGACGATGTCCCGCTACGACGAGGCGTATCACGCCCACGTGGGCGACGTGGGGGCCGCGGACGCCGCTCCCGCCGGTGGATCCGGGGGGGAGGGCGCCGCCAGCATCCACGACTCCGTCACCGCGAAGGAGGACGGGCTCGAGCGGTTCGCCGCGCCGGACGGGCATCCGCGGCGGGCCGCCGTCGATCGCTTCCTCGCATCGGGCCGTCGACGCGAGG
>JALGVU010000329.1 GCA_025774545.1 bacterium
ACGAAAAGCGGGAACACGGCCCAGTTGAGCTGCCCGACGCCCGACGGGCTGTGCCTCAGATTGACGTCGCCGCGCGTCAGCAGGAATCGCGGCGAGAAGTGCGAAACGTAGTTCTTGGCGAGGACGCCGATCGCGCGCACCGGCCTCGCGGCGGTCTGTAACGCGTCGCCGCCGCCGGGCTCCCGCGTCGCCGCGGCCTCCGGGGCCACTTCCCGCGCCGCACTCTCCCCCGTCACCGCCCCTTGCGTCTCGCCCGGCGCCTCACTGAAGATCGACATGATCTCGTAGCGCTGCTGCCCCTTCCCGCTCAGCGTCAGACTCACCAGGGGAATCGTGAGCACGAGGAACACGACGAGGGAGACAGCGAGGGTCCGCCAAGCACCGCGAAGATTCTCGCGGTGCCGCCCGATGAGGAAGACGATCATCGCCGGCACGATGATCCGCGCGGGCGAGTACGTGTAGAGGCTGACACCGAACGCCACCGCCGCGGCGACGAACCACGCGCCACGCTTCTCGAGCGCCTTCAGGAACAGGAAGACCGCGAGCGTGAGGAAGAACGGCAGCAGGATGCCGCGAAAGGCGATCCGGCTGAACTGGAAGTGCCAGGGGGAGATCGCGAGGAGCGCTGCCGCGACGAGTCCGACCTTCACCGCGACGAGCTTCCTCCCGAGAAGGAACGCGAGGAGAACGGTGAGCGCGCCCGCGATGACGGCCGTCATGCGGACCGCGGCTTCGTTCAGGCCGAACGCGGCGACCCACGGCACGCTCAGGTAGCGATAGAGCCCGCTGTTGTAGTCGCCCCAGGACCGGAAGAAGACCGGCATCCGCTCGCCCCAGAGATCGCGCCCGGTCTTCATGATCGAGTACGCGTCGTACCCCGTGAACGCCTCGTCGACGAAGAACCCAGGCGGGTTGCCGCCGAGGTCGAACGACCGCACGATTCCGGCCGCAAGCACTATGAGGATGACCGTGATCCAGACCCTCGTGGGCGTCACGTGCATGGCCTCCCGATGCAGCCCTCGCGCCGACGGGGCTCACCCCCCGCGCCGGCGAGATTCAGCCCCCGCGCCGGCGAGATTCAGCCCCCGCGCCGGCGAGATTCAGCCCTCGCGCCAGCGAGACTCAGCGCCAGCGCCGGCAAAAGGAGTGAGCGCTCAGTCAACCCGCCGCCGGGGTCGCCAAACCTCGGACGATGGGTTGACGGATCTCGTTCCAGTGATAGGATGACGTATGAGGTGGTCGCCAGTCAACCCGCGCCGACCGCTCCGTCACGATTCCTCCGCGAGGGCCGTACGGCGGCCGAGCTTCGACGACGCGCGACACGCCGGCGGGTGCCGTCGATTCTGCGACCAGTCACTGAGTCGGCGCAGCGAATCCAGGAGAGGTGGTGACCCATGAAGAGAACGTGTCTCGCATCGAGCCACCGGCGCGCGCTCGTCAGCGCGCTGTGTCTCGCTCGTCAGCGCGCTGTGTCTCGCCGCGGTGATGTTGCTCCTCGCTTCGAGCGCCCACGCGTACATCGCATCGATGACGATCACACCACCGAACCCCACCGATGAGGACGCCGTGTCCCTGAGCGTCGCCGGCTGGCTTCCCGACAGCTGCTGGAGCCTCGGTGACTACAGCGTGACCGTAGGGCCGTTCTCGATTCTCGTCGATATCGACTCGATCGACGAGTGGCTCCCTGGGCTCGTCTGCCTCCAGTACGTCATCCCCTACGGATTCGTGTGGGAATTCGGCGCGCTCGCGCCTGGACATTACGTCGTGACGGTTCGGGAGACCCGCTACTCGCTCCGCGAACCCGGCGTCGACACTGCCACGGTGGAGTTCGACGTCACCGACAGCACCCCGGTCGAGCCCGAGAGCTGGGGCCGGATCAAGGGGCTCTACGCCCCGAAGCGATAGAGCCGGACAGAAGGAAGCGCTCGAGAACGAGCCAGGGGATCGTCCCCCTGGCTCGTCGGCATCGCGGCCGCGGGATCGGGCACTGCACGACTCCTAGGCGTCCCGGTGGGCGGGCGTCCGGCGCGGCCCTCCGCGACCGTACGAAGCGTCCGCGTCCTCTCCGATCACTTGAGCACCGTCAGACGAAGCGTCCGCTCGAATCCAGGCGCACGCATGCGGTAGTAGTAGACCCCCGACGCGACTCGATCGCCCGACGCGTCCCTCCCGTCCCACGTCACCGACCGCAGCCCCGCGCTCTCCGCGCGGTCGACAAGCGTCCTGACGCGTCTCCCGCTCACGTCGAACACGTCGAGCGTCACGCGCCCGCCGTCCGACGGGACGTCGTAACGAATCACGGTCGTCGGGTTCGCTGGATTCGGCACGTTCTGATGAAGCGCGTAGCTCGTCGGAAGCTCGGACTCGTCGATCCCGGTGACGGTGGGCAAGGCAGGATCGCTCTCGTTCCCCGAGTGATCGACCGCCGAGATCTTGTAGTGATCCCAGCCGGTCCCCTCGCCGTCGTGCCACTCGAGATCGATCGTCACGTGGATCAGGTTCTCCTCCGAGGGCTCGAAGTCCTCGCTGTCGCCTCGGTAGACCCGGAAGTACTGGAAGTCCTCGTCTCCGTGCTCCTCCCACGTGAGCTGGGTCCCCCCAGCGACGTGATACTCGACGGCGAAGCCTTCGGGAACGTGGGGCGCGAGGTTGTCGATCGAGTACCCGCTGTCGGGCACCGAGTCGTAGTAGATTCCCACGGTGTCGGTCATCGCCCTCACGAAGAAGGCCGAGTAGTGCATTCCGTGCGTGATCGTCGAGTCGACGGCCGTCGGGACGACGGTCGAGTACTCCTCCTCCGCGGCCGCGGGGACCGAGACGACGAAGTCCCAGTCGCCCGGGGGATAGAGGGTCACCGAATCGACCGCGAGCGCGCCGACGGCCGCCGCGACGTCGACAGAGCGAGTGCCCGCGGCAGCCCGGGCGCCGTCCTCGATCCGTCGATAGACCGCGTACTCGGTGATCGGTTTGATGCTCCCGAGGACATCGTTCCCGCTCCGCTCCCACCGGACTCTCACCTCGCGCCCCTGGTCGTTCGGGAAGTCCGTGATCGACGTGATCTCGGGGAACGCGTCGACCCACTCGATCGAGAGATCGGTCGCGGCCGGATCGTTCCCGCTGGCGACGTAGACGTGCGTCGACCGCCAGCGGAGATCGCTCCCGGGTGAACTGAGGACGTGCCAATCCCCTCCCGGAGGAAGGTGATCCCAGCTCGATCCACCGTCCCCGCTCACGTCCCAGCGGACCGAGTCGACGTGGCTCGACGCGAGACGCACCAGGTGGATCGGTGTGTCGACCGTGTCGATGGCGATCGACTGCCCGGCATCTCGCTCGGTGTCGTACGTCCTCTGGAACACCTCGTAGACCCTCAAGCCCGTGGCGCGTCCCGCCTGGCTGTCGGCGACGTACGCGTGATCGCCCTGAACCGCCACGGCGCGGGCGTGCTCGGCCCCGCCGCAGCTCCCGGCAATGAACGGGTTCGTCGGAGTCGTGATGTCCACGACCACGAGTCCGGAGCTCGCGTCCGCGACGAAGGCGTAGTTGCCGGAGAGATCGACGCCGCTGGCGCGATCCGGCGTGGCGACGGTCGCCACCAGCACGGGGGTCGTCGGCGCGAAGATCTCAACGACGTGGAAGCCCTGGGCGTGACCGGCCACGTAGGCGTAGTTGCCGGACACCGTGATGCGGAAAGCTGACCCTGCCTGAGGACAGCTTCCGGCGATGAACGGGGCCAGCGGGTTGCGGATGTCGATGACCTGCACGCCCGATCCCCAGTCGGCGACGTAGGCGTAGTCGCCTGCGACGGCGACGTCGAGCGCGTTGTTCGGTGTGTTGCAGCTCGCGACCACCAGGGGGTTCACCGGATCGGAGACGTCGATCACCTGAAGGCCGGACGCGAAGTCCGCCACGTAGGCGTAGTCGCCCTCGACCCACACGCCCATCGCGGAGTCCACCGTCGGGCAGCTTCCCACGAGCGTCGGGTCCTCCGGGTCTGTTATGTCGATCACCTGAAAGCCCGAAGCGGCGTCGCCCACATAGGCGAAGTCCCCGTCGACGGCCACGCCGTTCCCGGCGCCCGGCGTCTCGCAGCTTCCGGCGATGAGCGGATCCGTCGGATCGGTGATGTCGACGACGTCGAGCCCGTGGCTCGAGGCCATGTAGGCGTAGTCTCCGACGGTCGCGACGTCCCACGTCTGCGTGGTGAGGTCGCACCGCCCGACGAGCACCGGTGGAAGGAACGGATCCGCGATGTCGATCACCTCGAGGCCTGCGTCGTCGCTCGCCACGTACGCGTAGTCGCCCCGGACGACCACCGCGACGGCGATGTCCTCGGTCTCGATCGTCGACATGAGGACCGGCGTCTCGGGATCGGAGATGTCGTACGCCTCGAGCCCGGCCGCGCTCGCGGCCAGGTAGGCGTAGTCGCCGTCGACGGCGACCCAGTAGCCCGCGCC
>JALGVU010000086.1 GCA_025774545.1 bacterium
TGTCAGCATCTCCGGAGCTCGCTGCCCCCGCCGTGACCATGTCTGACCATCGGCGTCCCGCTTCAGCCACCGCAGTGAGCGCAGGCGGCTCGTGCACGACGGGAGCCATCAACTTCCCGCAGCTCCCGCTTCGTCTCCGCATCCTCTGGAAAGAAAGAACGGCCTCTCTGCTCTGCTCGAGTGTAGAGGGCGGATCGAGGCCCACAGCCAGCTCACCCGAATCGACCTAGGCGTCGTGGAGCGTTGCCGGGAGGTCTTCGGTGAGGTCTTCAATGCAGCGACTCAGGAGGAGAAGCGCCAGTTCGTCCGCCTGTTCATCAAGAAGATCGACCTCAATCCCGACACCGGTGACATCCTGATGCACCTCTTCAGCCGCCCACCACTCCCGGCATCCAAGCAAACACCCGCCTCCGGAGAGACGGGTGTTCGCATCGGGTTGGTAGCGGGGGCCTGCCACAAGGCCATTCACGATACGCTTGGTCGGCATCTGATGAGGCGCTGGTCCCTGCCGCGAAACGGTCGCAGGAGAGGCGGCGGGCCAGCGGCGGCTCCCTGAGCGGTCCGCCGAGCCAATCGGGCGAACCGGATCTCACCGGACAAGTGCCATCTTGCGGACCTCACGGAACTCGCCTGATTCCATGCGGCAGAAGTAGATCCCGGAAGCGACACCCTGGCCGCCGGCGCTTCTCCCATCCCAGACCGCTTCGTGGCGGCCCGGCGCGTGGGCGGGTTCATCTACCAACGTTACGACGTGCCGTCCCACGGCGTCGTAGATGGCGATTCGCACCGGCGACTTCGTCGGCAGGTCGTAACGAACCATGGTGCGCGGGTTGAAGGGGTTCGGCGCGCTTGGGTAGAGCCTCAACGCCGTGGGAAGCGCGTCGTCCTCGGGATGAGCGACGCCGGTCTCGATGACGTCGGTCGAGGCGAATGCCGATCCCTCGAGTGTACCGTCCACCGCCTGAACACTCCAGTACACCCAGTGGGGCAGCTGCTCCGGAAGAGTGATCGCCCACGTTGTGTTGTGGTTCGTGTTGCCCAACTGCGGGAGACGACGATAGCCGCTCGCGCTGTCCGCCATACACGAGCAGATCTCGTCGCCGCCCGGCGTGGTCCCGATCCGGAGATTGTAGGTGAGCCCGGCAGACGGCGATTCGTTGTCGGTCGCGGCGTCCCAGCTGAACGTCCCGACGTTTCCGACGAGATCGAAGGCCAGATTCGTCGGCGGTGTTGGCGCGGTGTTGGCCGGAGCTCCGTTGCTCTCGTACACGCGGGAGATGTCCTCCGAGCCCGTGGACCCCGTGAGCAGGATGTCGAGGTCGCCGTCGCTGTCGTAGTCGCCCCACGCCGCGGAGCTCTCGTAAACACCCGGCAGCCCGGCGGCGATGTCGGTGAACGTCCCCGCGTCGTTCCCGTAGACGCGGGCGTCCGTGTACCCCGTGAGCAGGATGTCGAGGTCGCCGTCGTTGTCGTAGTCACCCCAGGCCGCCGCGCCGTCAGACGCCGCCTCCAGCCCGGCGGCGATGTCGGTGAACGTCCCCGCATCGTTCTCGTAGACGCGGGAGATGGACCCGAAGCCCGCGTCCCCGGTCATCAGTATGTCGAGGTCGCCGTCGTTGTCGTAGTCGCCCCACGCCACCGAGCTGTAGTAGATCGCCGGGAGCCCGGCGTCGATGTCGGTGAATGTCCCCGCGTCGTTCTCGTAGACGCGGGAGATGCTCCCTTGGCTCGAGTTATGTCCAGTGAGCAGTATGTCGAGGTCGCCGTCGTTGTCGTAGTCGCCCCACGCCACCGACCCGGTGCATGCCGCGTCCAGACCGGCGGCAATGTCGGCGAACGTCCCGTCTCCGTCGTTGCGGTAGATGCGGGATATGCACGCCGAGTCAGTGAGCCCCGCGAGCAGGATATCGAGGTCGCCGTCGTTGTCGTAGTCGCCCCACGCCGCCGAGCTGTAGCTCATCCCCGGAAGCCCCGCCGCAATGTCGGTGAACGTCCCTGCGTCGTTGCGGTAGATTCGCGAGACGTACTCCGAGCCTGTGTCCCCCGTCATCAGGATGTCGAGGTCGCCGTCGTTGTCGTAGTCGCCCCA
Organism: bacterium; assembly: GCA_025774545.1. GTDB lineage: Bacteria > Joyebacterota > Joyebacteria > Joyebacterales > Joyebacteraceae > JALGVU01. The sequence continues at coordinate 2,090 of JALGVU010000086.1, forward strand.
CGCCACCGGCCCGTTGTATGCCGCCTCCAGTCCGGCGGCGATGTCGGTGAACGTCCCCGCGTCGTTCTCGTACACGCCGGAGATGTACCCCGAGCCCGTGTCCCCCGTCATCAGGATATCGAGGTCGCCGTCGTTGTCGTAGTCGCCCCACGCCACTGAGCTGAGAGACGCCCCCGGAAGCCCCGCGGCGATGTCAGTGAACCCGATGGCGAGGGAGCTCTGCTCAGTCGCAAACGCCGATCCGGCAAACGCTCCATCGAGCGCCTGAACACTCCAGTAGTAGTAGTTCCCCAACGCCAGCGTCACTGTCCACGACGTCCGCTGCTGTGCGTTGCCCAGCTGCACGACACGGCGATAGCCACTTGCAGCGTCCGCCATACCCGAGCAGATCTCGTCGCCGCCCGGCGTGGTCCCGACGCGGAGGTTGTACGTGAGCCCGGCGGAGGGCGTTTCGCTGTCGGTCGCCGCCTCCCAGCTGAACGTCCCGACGCCTTCTGTGAAGGCGAACGAGAGGTCTGACGGCGCGGCCGGCGTGGTGTTCGCGGGGGCTCCGTTGCTCTCGTACACGTGGGAGACGGGTCCTGAGTCCGTGTCCCCCGTGAGCAGTATGTCGAGGTCGCCGTCGCTGTCGTAGTCGCCCCATGCCACCGAGCAGAACGAAGCCACCCCCGGCAGCCCGGCGCCGATGTCGGTGAACGTCCCCGCGTCGTTCTCATACACACGTGAGATGTTCCCTGATTCCCCCTCCCCAGCCATCAGTATGTCGAGGTCGCCGTCGTTGTCGTAGTCGCCCCACGCCGCAGAGCTGAGGAACACCCCATCCAGCCCGGCTTCGATGTCGGTGAACGTTCCCGCATTGTTCTCGTACACACGGGAGATCTGTTCCAAGTCCGTGTACCCGGTCATCAGGATGTCGAGGTCGCCGTCGTTGTCGTAGTCGCCCCACGCGACGGAGCTGCCGTACACCTCCGGCAGTCCGGCATCGATATCGGTGAACGTCCCCGCGTCGTTTTCATAGACGTGGGAGACGGACTCTATGCCCGTGAATCCGGTCATCAGTATGTCGAGGTCGCCGTCGTTGTCGTAGTCGCCCCACGCCACCGAGCTGGAGTTAAGCCCCGGGAACTCGGTGGTGATGCTGGTGAACTGTCCGTCGCCGTCGTTGCTGTAGAGGAATGAGACGCTCAGGTTGGGTGGGATCACTCCCATCATCAGGATGTCGAGGTCACCGTCGTTGTCGTAGTCTCCCCAAGCTGCCGAACCCCAGTAGACCCCGGTCAGCCCGGCTGCGATGTCGGTGAACGTCCCCGCGTCGTTCTCGTACACGCGGGAGATGCCCTCTGAGCCCGTGTACCCCGTGAGCAGGATGTCGAGGTCTCCGTCGTTGTCGTAGTCGCCCCATGCTGCCGAGCTACGGCGAACCCCCGTGAGCCCGGCGACGATGTCGGTGAACGTCCCCGCGTCGTTCTCGTACACACGGGAGATGTACTGCCCCGGGCCGCCCATGCCTCCCGTCATCAGGATGTCGAGGTCTCCGTCGTTGTCGTAGTCGCCCCACGCCACGGAGCTGTAGGCTACCCCGGTCAGCCCGGCTTCGATGTCGGTGAATGTAAGGACAACGCAACTCTGCTCCTCAGCGAACGCGGATCCCTCGAATGCCCCGTCCAGCGCCTGGACACTCCAGTAGTATTGCCCAGGCGGCAGGATTACTGCCCACGACGTCCGCTGCTGCGAGTTGCCCATCTGCACGACACGGCGATAGCCGCTCGCGGCGTCCGCCATGCCCGAGCAGATCTCGTCGCCGCCGGGCGTGGTCCCGATCCTGAGGTTGTAGGTGAGGCCCGCTGACGGTGTCTCGTTGTCGGTCGCGGCGTCCCAGCTGAAAGTCCCGATGCTGCCGGCGAGATCGAACGAGAGATTCGAGGGTGCAGCAGGAGCGGTGTTGGCGATGGCGTCGTCGTATTCGTACACGCGGGAGATGTACTCCGGGGCCGGGCCCACGGCCCCCGTGAGGAGTATCTCGAGGTCGCCGTCGTTGTCGTAGTCGCCCCACGCTACAGAGCCATAGGCCGCCCCCTCCAGCCCGGCTTCGATGTCGGTGAACGTCCCCGCGTCGTTCCCGTACACACGGGAGATGAACTCCGGGCCCGTGGCCCCCGTGAGCAGTATGTCGAGATCGCCATCGTTGTCGTAGTCGCCCCACGCTGCAGAGCCATAGGCCATGTCCGTCAGCCCCGCTTCGATGTCGGTGAACGTCCCCGCGTCGTTCTCGTACACGCGGGAGATGTACTCCGAGTCCGCGCGCCCCATGAGCAGTATGTCGAGGTCGCCGTCGTTGTCGTAGTCGCCCCACGACGCCGAGCTCTCGTAGACCTCCTCCAGCCCGGCTTCGATGTCGGTGAACGTCCCCGCGTCGTTCTCGTACACGGGGGAGATGAGTTCATACGCGTCCGTTTGACCCGTGAGCAGGATGTCGAGGTCGCCGTCGTTGTCGTAGTCGCCCCACGCCACGGAGCCCGCGTAGACCCCCGTCAGCTCGGCGTCGATGTCGGTGAACGTCCCCGCGTCGTTCTCGTACACGCGGGAGATGCGCCCCGAGTCCGTGGCCCCCGTGAGCAGGATGTCGAGGTCGCCGTCGTTGTCGTAGTCGCCCCACGCCACAGAGCCGTTGAACGCGTCCGTCAGCCCGGCGTCGATGTCGGTGAACGTCCCCGCATCGTTCTCGTACACGCGGGAGATGCGCCCCGGGGACACGCCCCCCGTGAGCAGTATGTCGAGGTCGCCGTCGTTGTCGTAGTCGCCCCACGCTACAGAGCCGCCGGCCACCCCCTCCAGCCCGGCTTCCACGTCGGTGAACGTCCCCGCGTCGTTTCCGTACACACGGGAGATGTACTCCGTGCCCGTGCTCCCCGTGAGCAGGATGTCGAGGTCGCCGTCGTTGTCGTAGTCGCCCCAGGCCACAGAGGCGCTGTACACGTCCGTCAGCCCGGCTTCGATGTCGGTGAAGGAGCCGAGAACCGGGCCGCGCTGAATGGCCGCGACCTCCCAGGTCGTCAGCACGCGATCCCAGAATGCGACATCATCGATCAAGCCGTCCCAGTAGCGATCGTCTCCATCTCTGTAACTTCCTATGATCAAGCCCGCGGTGTCCATCAGCAGGGAGCAGGATGGCATGTAGAACAGAGGTTCCCCGTCCAGGTAGATGAGATGCTCAAGCCCGGTGTGGTCGGCATCGTACATGACGATGATGTTGTGCCAGCCCGTGCCCGCCGCTCCGGGCACATGTGCGTTGGGGGCATCTCCGCCTGCGCAATGGCTATAGACCTGTCCTACATCCTCACCACCGGCATCGCGAAGACCGTACGAGACCGAGACCGCGGAGGCGCCGCCGATGCCCGTCGTCTCCAGGACGAAGTAGCGGTCTCCCCCCGTGATGTCAGCGATGTTCGACTTGTACCACGCCGAGTACGTGTGGTCCTGTCCCTGCGTGATCACCGGTGCGGCGATCTCGAGGTACTGACTCAACGACCGCGTGAAGTGCGCCGCGGATCCGAAGCGGCCCGGGTCAAAAGACAGGGGACCGTTGTGCTCGATGGCGTCGTAGCTCGGGCCGCCTGCAGTCGCCGAGACGTCTCCATCGAAGTTCCAGTACGCGACGAGTCCTTCGGAGAGCGCGGCCTGGGACACTGTGGGGAGTGCAGCGAGTGTGATGAGAACAGCAACAGCGGCGAGGGCCGGACGGGTCCGCGTGGGGCGTAGCATGGTGTGCCTCCGGGGCTGGGTGCGGTCCTGGAGCAGACGTCCCGAGGCCCCGGAAGCGCACGAGTCGTTCGCGCATCAAGCCGATAGGTATCTCCTCCTGAGCGGTCGCGCCGATGCGGGCTGCTTGCAGCGGTGACCCCACGGGAGGCGACACCGAGCGATTGCGTGAGTGAGACTGCGCCATTATATCAGCGTCTTCTCACCTGGTCAAGAATGTCAGTCTTGTCGAGGCAAGACTGGCCCCCCTCGGCAGCAGGGCCGGGCTCCGCAGTCCGGACCCACGAATGGACGAAGCCGCCGGCATCTCTCCCGGCGGCTTCCTATTTGGTAGCGGGGGCCTGCTACAAGGCTATTCACGACACGATGGGGGAGCATCTGGTGAGGTCCTGGTCGCTTCCAAGGAACGGTAGAGGGGTTTCCCGCTGGCGACGTATCAACCGATGAGCAGCTCCGCGAATCCGGTCATGCTGCTGGTGGTCTTCTACGAAGCGCAACAGAGGAACCGGGCGCTGGAGACCGAGGTGGTGGCGTGAGGCTAGACAGGTGGGGGGAGGGCTCGCGTGCCGATGATCACTGACCTGACAGGCAGACCATCTCTGCCCAGGCGCTTCGCCGATGCATTTCGCGTGCCTCGTGTGCTATACTTGAGTCTGTTCTATCCGCTTGCGTCTGCATACATCAGAGCTTGTACGGATGTGGCGTCCCTGGGCACTTGGCTGGAGTTGCGTGGTGCTGAGCGCGTCTTGTCCGAGAACCCATCGAAGCGCCGCAGCCGTTGCGGCACGAAGCGTGTGGGAGGAGGACTGAGATGAACGCACCGACAGCGACAGGGCGCCGCGTGCTTGCCGTTTCGCTCTTCTTCGTCCTTCTGGCGTCGGCCGGAGATTGTGGAAGTGGCGGAGGCGACGAGACGCAAGGCCGGACCGACGCCGAGGCGCGAAGCCAGACCGGGACCGAGGCGGGGAGCCGGGCCGATGCCGCGCCTGTGTCCGAGGCGGGGACTCCGGCGGCGGCACAGGCCGAGACTCCGACGGACGTCCAACCCCGGGCCGGTCAAGCCGGTGGCGTCTCCGAGCTCACCGACGAGCAGCAGAGAGAGCTCGAGCGCATCGGCACGCTCGGGTACACGGTGGGAGGGGACCGCGCGCCGGAGGCGAGCGGGGTCACCGGCTCGGACCCGACAGCGTTCGAAGGATACACGGTCTACGTGTCGGCCGACTTCCCCGGCGCGTATCTCCTCGACATGGAGGGACGCGTCGTCCACACGTGGCAGGAGGAGCACTCCGAGCACTGGGTGCGGGCCTGGGTGTATCCGGACGGGAGCATCCTGGGCGTCTCGGCCTATCCCGGCCGCCTCATCAAGCTCGGTCGCGACTCGGAGTTCCTGTGGACCTATGGAGATCGCCAGCTGAGGGCGCACCACGACGTCACGGTAGGTCCCGACGGAACCATCGTTGTCCTCATGCGCATCGGCCGGGTGCTCGAGTGGTTGAGACCGGAAGGCCTTCTGGAAGATCTCATCTGCATCCTCGAGCCGGGCGAGGAAGTTCCCGCGGAGGTCGCGTCCATCTCGATTCCAGAGGCGTTCCGCGATTCCGAGTACGCGCACCTGCTCGAACCCTCGGCTCTCGGTTCGGACGGTGACCCCTTCCACACGAACTGCATCGAGATTCTGGACGGGACGGTTCCTCACCCCGCGTTCCGCGAAGGCAACTTCCTCGTGACGATTCGCAACATGGACTGCCTGGCCGTGATCGACCCCGGGGACAGGAAGGTCATCTGGGCGAACACCGGCCGCTGGCAGCGCATGCACGAGGCACGCGTTCTGCCGAACGGTCACCTCATGCTGTTCGACAACCGCAAGTTCGATGGCTGGTCTCGAGTCGTCGAGTACGACGTCGTCGCCGACGAGATCGTCTGGAGCTACGAGGAGGACGGCTTCTTTTCGAGGGGGACCGGCGCGCAGCAGCTCCTGCCGAACGGCAACGTGCTCATCACCGAATCGCAGAAGGGCCGGGTGTTCGAGGTGACGCGGGACGGGGAAGTGGTGTGGGAGTTCTGGAACCCGAGCCGGCTGGAGGAAGGAGAGGCGATCGTTCGCGTCACGCGGGCGTCCCGCCTGCCCTACGACTACTTCGACCCGGGCTTCACGGAACCTACTCAGTAGGGGGCGCTCCTTGTATTATTGACAACACGTGACGAACAGGAGGAGCTCAAGACCTTGGAGCACCAGCGTTCTGACGGTGCCATCGAGATTGAGCAGGAGTTGGCCAGGGTCGAGCAGGAGACCGAGAACCTGCGCACCGCGATCAAAGCGGGGTTCCAGGACATCGCCTGGGCCAACAATGAACTCGCGCGCCTGAAGACCGACAAAGACGAGCTCCTTGAGCGCAAAGGACGAATGGCAGTGCATCGCGAGCCTGCTCACATCGACTTGGGATTCGTAGAGCAGTGCCGGAAGGCACTCCGTCAGGTCTTGGCCGCTGGGACCCGAGAGGAGAGGCGGCAATTCGCCCGTCTCTTCATCAAGAAGATAGAGCTCGAACCGGACACCGGAGACATCCTGATGCACCTCTTTGGCCGCCCACCAAGCCCTCCATCAAAGCAAACACCCGCCTCCGAGAAGACGGGTGTTCGCATCGGGTCGGTAGCGGGGGCCTGCTACAAGGCTATTCACGACGTAATGGGGGACCAGCTGACGAAGATCTGGCCGCTGCCGAGGAACGGCAGGCGGCAGGTTCAGTCCCTACCAGCCCCAGTCGAAGAAGACCTGCATGAGTATGGACTGGACGCCGGCCCCGAGGATTAGCCTGCGCAGGGCCGATCGACCGAGGTGCTGGAGACTCAGGAAGAGGTAGGGATAGATGAACATGCAGACACGTCCCGTCTCTCCGGTGCGGTACGCCCCGCTTAGAAACATGAGCAGCAGCACCGCCATCCCGGCCAGGCTGAGGGAATGGAACTGACGCCGGAACGCCAGAAGGACGGGGACAGATAGGAGGGCGATGATCTCACCGATGCACTCGACTCTTGTAAGCCAGTAGTGCGCAGGCCAGCTTATGAGGCGGAATCCGTCTGGATTCTCGCTGGTGGTCGCCTGAAGGAACGCGACGAAGTGGTCGTACCCGAAGCCGACGCGCAGAATCAAGTAGCACACCAATCCGAGCCCCGCGGTGATGAGGAGAGCCGTTCTCACCTGCTTGTGACGCACCCAACACACGGCTACCCCGAAGAGAAAAAGCCCCGCGAACGTGAGCGCGTTCGTGGTGAGGACGCCCACGGCGAAGAGAGAGAGTGCCGCCCACGACCGTTTCTCGTCGCGAATGAGCTTTGCCAGCCCCAGGAGCGCCAGAGTGCTGGTGGCAAGCACGACCGCGTCGAGCGAGACCGCAGCGTAGATACTGATCGCCGGTATCACCGCGAAGAGCAGAGCCAGCAGGTTCGCGCGGTTCGTCCGAAGCCCCGTGGTCCTCAGCACCAGATTGACCAGCGGGATTGAGGTGCTCCCCAGAAGAATGAAGAGCCAGGACAGAATGTGGCGGTTGCCCCAACCGAGCGAGAAGTAATTCAGGAGCACGGCGAATGGCGGGTGCGTCTTGGTGTGGAGGAGCAGGTTGTGCTGGATGTCAGTGAAGTGATCGAGCCAGTCTCTCCAATCGAATCTCCAATCGAGGCCGATGCGGAGAGCATCCTGTGCGTACTGCTGGCCGCTATGCCAGAGCGGGGCCATGAGCCCTTTGGCGTAGCCACCCTGCGCCAGGTTGGCGAGCAGGATCAAGACGAGCCCGAGTCCCCAGACACGAACTGCGGTGAGCCTCAGTCTGAGGGCGAGCCAGAGCACCACGAGAAAGGCGACACCGTAAGGTAGGCCAGTCCCTTGGATCCGTGGATCGCTGATCGCCGAGAAGGGGAAGATCGCCGCGAGCGCCTTCACGTCCACGTAACTCCAGAGATACAAGAGCCCCAGCCAGCAGGCAAGCACAATCAGGACTCGCTCGGCCTTCAACGTGGTCGTCTCTTGATCACTGTGCGTGGGCATTCTGCACCCTCCCAACCACTGCCGGCGAGGCGTCTACAACGACACGAACGGACTCGATCAGATGCAGGGGGCGGCGCGCGCATCGCGGGCGGTTCTGTCCAAGCCCGCGCGACCCACCTGAGCAAGGTCAGCTTGAGCGTCTTCTCGGGGC
>JALGVU010000330.1 GCA_025774545.1 bacterium
GCGATCTCCTCCCAGCCTCGCGGATCGGCGATCGGCACCCGATACCAGGGATAGATCGGTTCTTCGGAGTCGAGGATCTTGGCGTAGAGGCGGGGGTAGTCGTCGAACCACGTCGAGAAGGGCTTGAGACCGACCGTCCGGATGAAAACGTAGTCGATGTCGTGCGCGACGAGCTCCGGGTACGCCCCGTCGGCGCCGTCGCGCTTGACGTCGAAGGTCACCCCGACGTCCTCCTCCATCACGACCTCGTTCCCGGGGAGCGCTCCGACGAGGGGGTAGCGGAAGGTCTGGTAGTACGAATGATCGGTCGGTTGCAGCAGGAGGATCCTCGTCCCGACGGGAAGCTCGTCGATCAGGGACGGCATCCGGTAGAACTCCCGCTCCGACTTGCCGCGCTGGTGCGACCACGTGTGGTGGTGCTGGACGTAGACGATCCGAAGCGTCTCGAGCGCAGAGAAGAGAACGCAGAGCGAGAGCAGTCCGACGAGCGCGAGGCGCGCCCGCCTCGCCACGGCGTCGAAGAGGAGCGCGATCGGAGCGCACGCGACGGCGACCGCGGGCAGGAGGAAGCGCGGAAGATGGTGCTTCCCGAACCACCAGGCGACGGCCGCGAGCGCGACGAACGCGATGACCGTCGCGTACCGAAGCCTGACCGCGCGTGGCTCAGCCCGCGACAGCATGCGGCGCGCGCTGAGCGCGAGCGCCGGAATGAAGAAGACCGCGAACGCCGCGCCGTACCCCGCCTGGCCGCTGTACGTGCTCGAGCGGTGGCGATCCAGCAGCGGAAAGAGCCACCAGTCGGCAGCTCTAGCGACGAACTGGCTCTCCTTCTGGAGTCCCGACCTCGCGGCCCATTCCCCGATGCTCGTGGAGAGGGGCGCGATCGGGTTGCCCGCGACCGCCAGGTTCCGGACGAACCAGAACACCGACGGAACGAGCGCGGCCGCGAGGAAGATCCCGGCGACCGCGGCGGCCTGCCCCGCCCCGCGCCGCTCGCCGGCTCCCGGCGCGAGGAGCGCGTGCAGGACGAAGACGGCAGGCACTAAGACGATCGCGAACGGCAGCACGGAGTACTTCGTTCCGACGGCGAGACCGAGGGCGAACCCTGCCGCCGCGACGTCGCGCCACCGGCCCCGGATCGTGAAGTCCGACGTGAGCGTCCGCGTGACAAAGAACGCGCACGCGAGCACGAGCGCCGTCACGACGAGGTCGTCCTTCGCGATCGTCGACTGGAAGAAGACCATCGGGGCGGTGAGGAACGCGAGCACCGGGACGGCCGCGGCAGCGGTCGTGGCACCGAGCCGCCGCGCGAGACCGTACAACGAGAGCGCCCCCAGCATCGCGAACGGAAGCTGTGTGAGGGGAACGAGCCGGTCGCTCCCCGAGAAGAAGAGCGTGAGGATCGGAAGCTCGGCGTTCCCTGGATAGTACGCGCCCGTCGATCCGTAGATGCCGAGGTCGCCGTGGAGAAGCCAGCTCGCCGCGCGCGGCAGATGGTACGTGAGGACGTCCCACCCGCGCGGCGGAGCGGAGAGCCCCGTGGAGACGGCGGAGGCGTAGAGCGCGATGCCCACGACCGCCACCGCGGCGAGAGCGGCGTGGCCCGTTCGGCGGCTCTCCTCTACGCCGGGGGCGACGGATGTACCTGCGTCGCCTCGTCTGACGACGCGGTCGACGCACCACGTTGCGCCGCACAGGATCGCCGCCACGACGAGGACCGCGCCGGACGTTACGAGCCGCGCTCCCGTAGGTGCGGCGAGAGCGCCCAGGATCTGGAAGTCGATGACCAGAAGGCCGAACGCGGCAAGGAAAAGAGCGACGGCGGCCGCGATGCGGGACCGCCACGCGCGCGCGATGGGCACGGCCGCCGCGAAGAAGAGCACGATCGATAGGACGACGAGCGGCGTTCCCACGGTGCCTCACTTCCGTGCGCGCTTAGGCGTCGGGCGCGCGAACCAGCGTTCGTACATCGAGCACACGCGCAGCGTCCGCGGTCGAGCGCGGATCCCGGGAGGCTACGCCTGCCTCATCCCGGCCAGAATGAGCCGGAGCGCGAACATGTGCTCCCACAGGTAGATCACGAGAAGACCCGCGCAGATCGCCACGAGGACCCACGAGGCGACCCGGCCGAACCGAGGCGTCGGCTCCCCGCGGCGCTCGATCGCGGATTGATCGTGTCTACGATCCATGCGCACCCCGTCTCGCTCGTGCTGGAACGACCCTAGGGGAGCCGAGACCCGCCGGCAAGCGGCGGAACGCGCTCCCTCACGCGGTACATCTTCGTCACCACCGTCCCGCCGCCCAGCACCTCGCCCTCCTCGGTGATCGCCACGCTCACCCGGTACCACGGATAGCTCCGCCCGACGGTGTCGACGATCGGCTCGAAGAGCTCGGGAAGCGTGTCGAACGCCGACGTGAATGGCCTGAGCCCCACCGTCCGCATGAAGATGTACTCGACGCCCGCGTTCTTCAGGGCCCCGTACGCCGTGAGGGCGTTCATGCCCTGGATGTCGAGCCCGAGACCGACCTCGTCCTCCATGACGACGTCGTTCCCGGGAAGCGACGCGATGAGCGGGTAGCGATAGGTCTGATAGAAGTCGTGATCGGTCGGACGAAGGAGGAGAATCCGCGTTCCGGCGGGGAGGTCGTAGATCGCGTCCGGCATCTGATAGTGCGAGCGCCGTGTCGCTCCGCGCTGATGCGACCAGATGTGGTGGTCCTCCCGGAACACGACGCGCAACGTCTCGAGCCCCGAGACGAGTACAGCGACGCAGACGGCGCCGATCACGAGCGAGCGCGTCTTCGCCGCGACCGCGTCGAGCACGAGCGCGATCGGCACGCACGCGAGCCCCATGACGGGCAGGAGAAAGCGCGGCAGGTGGTGCTTGCCGAACCACCAGGCAACGATCCCGAGCGCGATGAGCGCGAGGACGACGCCGCACCGCATCCGGGCCGCCACGCGCACTCCGCGATCGAGCCCGCGCTTCGCGCAGAGTACGACGCCCGGAAGGGCGAGGGCCGCGAAGGCCGCGCCGAACCCGGCCCCGCCGCTGTAGGTGCTGTCGATGTGCCGGTCCATCATCGGGAAGA
>JALGVU010000331.1 GCA_025774545.1 bacterium
GCGGCCGAGGGCTTGAGCGGCACGCTCTCGATCGACGAGATCGCGGTCTACCGCCGGGCGTACGAGCCCACGGAGGACGACCCGTTCGTCGAGATCCCGACCGCGATCGTCGTGGTCGACGAGGACGAGGACGGGCTCTTCGACGGGGACGACTATCTGCTCTTCCATGCCTTGAGCTTCGAGGACGGCGTTGCGGTCGCGGGCTACGAGGACCGATGGGGCCGAGAGAACGCCTACTGGTTCGGCTGGGGCGAAGACGTCGCGAGGAGGATGGAGGAGCGGCCGGGCTGGCACGACGAGGCCGGCCTCGTGGCGCCGGCGAGCTTCCGCGAGACGATCCGGTTCGAGGAGGACGTCTACTTCAACAACGCCCCGCCGATCGTGGGGAGCCTCTACGACGACCTCATCCTGGTCGACCTCTACGACTGGACCTACTACAACGACAACGACGACGAGTACGAACTCCCGTTTTCCCTGCCGGACATCGACTTCGACGGCGACGTCTACCTCCGCGCGCGATACCAGGGCATCTCGACCGGGAACCACCGCATCGACTTCTGGATCGTGAACGGGGACAGCGAGGAGAGCTACGTCGACGACTACCACTTCACCGGCGTCTCGTTCACGATGGAGGAGGACGTCTACGCGAATCCGACGTCGCCGATCCCAGCGTCGTTCTTCACCGAGGGCGAGAACGAGCTTCGGACCGAAGGCTCGAACGGTCCGAGCGGCCGCTCGGGTGCGAACCTCGACTGGTTCGAGTTCGACTACGCAAGAGACTACGAGGCCTTGGACGGCCGACTCGCCTGCACGAACGCAGGCCTGGAGGGCCTCTCGCAGTTCGAGATCGGCGGCTTCGCGAGTGAGGACATCCGCCTCTTTGACGTCACTGACCCTGCCGCGCCGGGCGTGCTGACGCTCGGGGACGACAACATCGAGCCCGACGCCGGGGGCCATCGCCTGATCTTCCAGGACGACGTCCCGGGCTTCACACGCTACGAGGGCTGCGAGGAGGGCGGTTACCTCCTGGTTCAGAGCGTCGAGCGCCGCGAGCCCGCGAACCTCTTCGAGGCGGAAGCGGACGTGATCGTCATCTCGCACGAGGACTTCTACGGCGGTATGGGGCCGCTCTTGGCGCACCGCGAGGGTCAGGGCTACGTCGTGACCCACGCGAGGCTCCAGGAGGTCTACGACGAGTTCGGAGGCGGGCTTCCGTCCCCCGAGGCCATCAGGTACTTCCTCGAGTACGCCATGAACGAGTGGATGCGCCAGCCGATCTCGGCGCTCCTGGTCGGCGACGCGAGCGAGGACACGCGGGGCCTTCTGACGACGAGTTCCCCAAACTACCTCCCGAGCTTCTTCTTCGCGGGCGCCTCGAACGACAGGAGCATCCGCGCGAGCGACCAGTGGTTCGTCTCGTTCGGTGGGGGCCCAGGGTATCTGCCGCAGCTCATGATCGGGCGTCTGCCCGTAGGCAGCGCTCTGCAGCTCGAGAACGTCGTTTCGAAGATCGTCGCGTACGAGACGCGGACGAGCGTGGACGACTGGCGGAACAACATGTTCTTCATCGCCGACGACGATTGGTCGTACGGCGAGATCGGCTCCCCCTACATCAGGAAGGACGTCGAGCAGGAGTTCACTCGGATCTCGATCGAGCTCGCCGAGATGGTCGATGCGTCGCCGGCCGAGATCGACACGACGCTCTTCATGTTGAAGCGGCCGAGCGACGAGTTCCACGGGGACGATGACGACTGCGATCTCTCCTGTCTCATCGACAAGATCACCTTCATCCGCGAGGAGGTGACGCCGGATCTGGTGCAGCAGCTCTCCGAGGGCGCCAACATCGTGAGCTTCGAGGGGCACGGGAACAGGAGCCAGCTCACGCACGAGCAGCTTCTCCTCGCGTCCACGGGCACCCACAACGACGTCCGCGACCTCGCCAACGAGGGGAAACCGTTCGTGTTCCTCGGCCTCTCGTGCGAGCTGTCGCGCTTCTACGACTCCAGGGAGAAATTCTCGGGCATCGACTGCGTGACCGAGCAGATGCTCTATCTCGATGCCGGGCGCGGCGCCGTCGGGACCTTCGCCTGCACCAGCATCGCGTATCTCCAGTCGAACGCCCGCTACCACAGGAAGATCTTCGAGGCGTTCTTCGAGGAGCCGGCGGCGGCGGGATCTCCCGACGAGTATCTGTTCCCGCGCTGGTTCCTTGGCGGCACGCTCATGAGAGCCACGGTCAACTTCATCGCCGGACAGGGCGGCTCGTCGAATGAGAAGCGAACCTACGCACTCTTCGGCGATCCCCTGACCCACGTCGAGACGACGCCACCGGCCATTCGCGTGACGGTCGACGGCGAGACGCGGCTCTCCGGCGACTTCCTCGAGGCGACGGGACCTGGGGAGACCGTCGTGATCGTGGCGGACATCATCGACGAGGTTGAGATCGATCCCGCGAACGTCGTGATCGAGGAGACCGACGAGGGAACGGTCGATCCCGGCGAGTACACCGTCGAGGCCGTGACCGACACGGGGGCGGCCTGGAGCAGGTGGCAGCGCCTCACGTACGAGACCCCGGTCAGGGAGTGGGCCTACGACATCCGGATCTCGGCGACCGACGCGAACCGCCAGACGACGACGTTCGTCCTGCACGTCGCCGAGGGGCAGGAGATCCGCATCCGGGACGTCGCGAATCACCCGAATCCGTTCTCTACGACCACCAGGATCTTCTACCTCCTGAACCAGGACGCGCGGGACGTCACGATCAGCGTCTACACGGTCGGTGGGCGGCTCATCAAGGTGTTCGAGGACGCGCCCAGGGCACTCAACTACAACGAGGTCGAGTGGGACGGTCGCGACGAGGACGGCGACCCCGTCGCCAACGGGCTCTATCTGTACGTCATCGAGGTCGAGGGGGAGGACGGGTCGACGACCAAGAACGATCCCATCGGGCGGATGGTGCGGGCGAGGTAGAGGGCTCGCGGGCGCGAACAGGGAGGCAGGCGCCACGGATGCTCGAGCGCATGGCGGACATCGGCATCGAGACGAGTGAGAGAGCGGGCAGAGCGGTGGCTCTGCCCGCAAGTGCGCATTCGCCGCGGCCGAGGGGCTCGGCGAGAGAGTCCTCGCGATCTCACTCGAGAGGATCAACGGCGTCCGCGAGGTCGCTCCAGCCGATCTCATGGCCGTCGTCGACGCCGGCGTCGCCGTCTGCCGGCTCGAGGAGCGCCTTTTGGAGGAAGGCCTTCACTGGCCGGGCGCCCAGGTGGCGGGGCCGAGCGAGACGATCGGCGACGTCATCGCGCGCGCTCCGGGCAACTGGACGATGGCGGGGAACCTCCTCCGGCGCTACCTGCTCGCCCTCGAGGTCATCACGCCCAAGGGCGCTCTCATGAACGCGGGCGCGCGGACGGTGAAGTCGGTGACG
>JALGVU010000332.1 GCA_025774545.1 bacterium
TCGGGGGCTCTCTCGAGTCGACCATCGGCCTCGGGGACTAGCTCCGGCCGACCTTCGACACCGTGTAGAAGTGCTTCCCCGAGGCGGTCGGCGGGATCTCGTCCTCGATCACGAAGTCGACTCGGCACGGCCCGCCCATGGCATCCTCGATCCGCGCCGTGATCTTCTCCCGAGCATCCGGCGACGGCCCAGTCGACCCGCGTCTGGGCACGATCCGGACGGTGATGCGGTCGATCTCCTCCTGCACGAACTGGAACTTCCGGACGTCCCCCGTGTTGAAGTCGACCCCGAGGAGTCGAATGAAGAAGTCCGGGAGCGTCGTGCCGCCGTCGCTCCGCACGAACCTGGCGCCGGTCCGTCCCACGACCCGAGCGAGGAGCGCATAGGGCCGCCCGCAACTGCATCGCTCTCCGCTCCAGACGGCGTCGTCGCTCACGGCGTACCGGATCAGAGGCATCGTGTAGTTCCAGAGGTTCGTGACCAGGACCTCTCCCACCTCTCCCGGTCCGACCTCGAGACCGTGGTCATCCACGACCTCGAGGATCGTCGTCTCGCCGATCTCGTGGAGGCCTGCGTGCCGGTCGCACTCGGCGGCCATGAGGCCCACCTCGCGCGTCCCGTAGCGATCGAAGACCGGCGCACGGAAGACGCGCTCGAGCGTCTCGCGCATGTGCGGGTAGACCGTCCCGGCGCTCGGCTGAACCACGCGAGGAGAACGGACCGCAAGCCCCTCTTCCTCGATGAACTCCGCCAGCGCGAAGAGCGCACGGGCGTACCCGCCGAGCGAGACGGGCGGCCGGCGGTTCAAGAGATCGACGGCGCTGCGCATCTCGTCGTCGCCCATCCGGTACGCGTTCAGAACCTCGCGGTCGTAGACGAAGTTGCTCACGCGCCTCACGATCGAGTGGCGTCCGGCGAAATCGCGCCGGGCCGCCCAGAAGTCGACCCGACGGTCGCCGCGGAAGACGCCCGCCCAGTCGAACGAGAGCTGCGTCGTTGCGAGGGCGGCGCCCGTGTACTGCCTGTCGTGGAGGAACCGGACCGGCATCCCGGTCGAGCCGCCGGAGGCGGTCGGGACGGTCCCCCTGCCCATCTCGCACCGGAGATCGTCGAAGCGTTCGGTGAGGTCGTCCCTCGTGAGAACGGGAAACGAGCGGAGGCTCCCCGCGGGATCCGCGAGGATCGCGTCGGGCGTGAGCCCGGCTGCGCGCTCCCGGTAGAACGGGACACGCGTCGACGCGTGGATCAGGAGCCGCGCCAGCCGCTCCGAACGGCGCGCGTCCCAGACGTCCGGGTCGTCCCACTGCTGCTCACGGAACTCCGCGAGCCGGGCGCCGACGGGGATCCGCTTGACGCGCCAGCCGAGCGGGTCGGTGACGCGCATGACGGCGCCGCGCCAGCCGCTCACGGCCCAGCTCCTCGCTGCGGTTGCTGATGGATGGGGAGTCGTTCCAAGCTACGAGCCCAGAAGTTCGCTGCACTTCCTGAAGTGATAGCCGGAGATCGCGAGAACCACGGCCATGGGAAACGCGCGCGGGTTGTTCCAGATGGTCCAGAGGAGGAGGCCGGGGTAGCGGAAGCGCTCCTTCCCCACGAAGGAGAGGTAGTAGATGGAACGGAAGAACGCAGTGACGTGCCAGCCTCTGAGCCGGGCCGTCGTTCTGGGCGCCCGGTACTCCCGCAGGAAGGTCCTGATCCGCTTGTAGTAGTTCCGGGGGGAGTAGAGGTCGCGCAGCACCGCGCCGTAGCCCTTCTGCAGCGAGTCGAGCCCCATGCGCGGAACGATGTTCGTCGTCCCGTCGACGTTGTCGCCGGACGTGAGGTCGCGGATGCGCCCCTCGCGATGCAGCCGCTCGTAGAGCCCCGTCCCGACGGGCGCCTGGAGCAGACCGACCATCGCCGTCACGATGCCGCTCTTCTGGATGAAGTCGGTCGTCCGCTGGAAGACCGAGGGCGTGTCGTGGTCGAATCCCACGATGAACCCGCCCTGCACCTGGAGCCCCGCCCGCTGGATTCTCTTGACGTCCTCGATCATGTCCCGGTTTCTGTTCTGCTTCTTGTTGCACTCGGCCAGGCTTGCGTCGTCCAAGCTCTCGATCCCGACGAAGACGGTGTCGAACCCCGCGCGCGACATGAGGAGCATCAGCTCCTCGTCGTCCGCGAGGTCGATCGTGACCTGCGTGCTGAAGGCCATCCCCCACTTGCCCTGCCGCCACTCGATGAGAGCGGGAAGGAGCTCGGTCCGGAGGCGCTTCTTGTTTCCGACGAGGTTGTCGTCCACGAACGCGACCGTCCCCCGCCATCCGAGGCGGTAGAGGCTCTCCAGCTCGGCGACCATCTGCGCGGCGCCCTTCGTGCGCCACCGGTGCCCGAAGAGCTCCGTGACGCTGCAGAAGTCACAGTTGTACGGGCAGCCGCGGGAGTACTGGATGCTCCTCGACGAGTACACCCGGGGGTCGACGAGATCCCACATCGGAATCGGTGTCGTCACGAGATCGGCGAAGTCGGTGGACGAGTAGACGCGCTCTGCCTCGCCTCTCGCGAAATCCCGGAGAAACGGAGGGAGCGTGATCTCGGCCTCGTTCAGGACGAAGTGGTCCACCTGCTCAAACGTCTCATGCTCGCTCGTGAAGAGCGGACCGCCCGCGATGACCGTGAGACCGGCCTCCTTGCAGCGCGCGATGACCGGGCGCGCCGAATCGCGCTGGACAACCATGCCGCTGATGAGGGCGCAGTCCGCCCACGCGAGGTGCTCCTCGGTGAGATCGGACACGTTGAGATCGACCAGCCGCTTGCGCCAGTCGGCGGGCAGCATGGCCGCGACCGTCAGGAGCCCGAGCGGCGGCGAACTCGCCTTCTTTCGGATGAGCCGGAGCGCGTGCTTGAAGCTCCAGAACGTCTCGGGGATCTCCGGATAGATCAGAAGGGCGTTCATGCGATCTCCACGGCGTGAACGGGGCATCGCCGACGAGGTGGCCCGAAGAGACCGAAGGGGGGCCGGATCGGTCCAGATGCCCGTAAGGTAGCTTGCTACACTATGGTCGCAGGGTTCCTGTGTGTCAAGGGAGGATCCCGGAATCACGC
>JALGVU010000333.1 GCA_025774545.1 bacterium
CCGACGAGCCGGTTGTCGTAGAACGTCGGGACGACGATCGTGCTGCTGCCGTCGAGGTACTCGAAGTCGGCGCAGAGCACGCCGGGCACCGTGCTGTCGATCAGAAGATCGCTCTCCCCGTCGGCGGTCACCCGGTAGATCCGGCCTTCCCAGTGCGACACGATGTAGCTGCCGGCACGCTCGACCTTGATCCCGTCGATGATGCCCTCGTCCTTCTCGGCGATCGTGGTCACGGCCCCGGTGCGAGATCGATCGACTTGAGGCTCTGATCGGCGTTGTTCCCGACGAGGAGCCGGTCCCCGTCGATCTCGAGAGCGTTGGGATCGCCGATGTCGCCTCCCGTGAGCCACACCTCGAACTCACCGCCCGTCGACCGGAGGATCGCGTCTCCCGCCGAGTCCGAGACGTAGACCGTTCCCGACGGCGCGACGGCGACGTCGTTCGGGTAGCGCGCGCCGGCCAGAGGACGCCTGCCTGCGATCTCGCCCGCGGCGAGATCGACCTCGACCAGGTTCCCCCGCTCGGCACGCCGTTCGTGACGGGCGTGTACTGGAGCGCGTCGGGATATCGCCCGGCGCGGTGCGGACGGACGTAGAAGCTCTCCTGGTTTCCCTCGGACTGCTTGTGGAAGACGATCCCGGGATAGCCCGGCTCGCCGGTGACCGCGAGGTCGACCTCGATCACGCCGCTCTCGAGATCCACATCGTCGAGCATCGCCGAGCCCACGAGCGCCTGCCGCCCGAGGTGCTCCACGACCTCCGCCCTCGGCATGCTCCAGCGTTCCGAATCGAAGGGGACCGGCTCGCCGTACGCCGGAACGGCCGTCGACAGGAACGCCAGGACGAGCACCGCCGCCTGCGCCCTTCGACCACACCATCCTCGCTCTCGCATCGTCGCCTCCTCGGCACGAGTGACCCGGCCGTCCGGCGGGACCCGGGCGGCCGACACGATAGAGCGGGCAGACGGAACATCGGGGCGCCGAGTCCGGCGCCCCAATCCCTGCCCTACCCCATCTGACTCGCTTCCGCGCCCGGCGTTGACTCGCGAGGCGACTCCGCAGGAACCTGGTCTCCCCGACCTAGTCCTTGAGGACGAAGCTCACCTTCATGATGACCCGGTACTCGGCGATGTCGCCGTCCTCGACCTTGATCTTCTGTTCCTTGATCCAGGCGCCCCTCACGTTCTCGAGCGTCTTGTTCGCCCGGGCGATTCCCTTCTTGATCGCGTCGTCGAAGCTCTTTGACGACGAGGCGCTCACCTCCGTGATCCGTGCGACCGACATTCGGTTCCTCCCATTCTTTCTGGACACGGCCCGGAGAGAGGGGGACACCGCCGCGACCGGAGCGGCCGCGAGTCTCACGATCCTGCTCTCCCCCTGTCGCTCTCCTGGCGCTGCTCTCCGCGCGCCGCCCGCGTCCTTACCCTATCGCTCCTCACGAGGCTCGCTCTCGAGCTCCTCGGCCTCGTAGAGATCGTTCTCGAGATCGATCAGCCGCCCCTGCAGGTAGGCCTGCGCGTCCCCGATCGCCCCGTTGTAGACGGCGGGGCCAATGAGCTTCGCGAAGAACTCCAGCAGGAACTCGGACTGCAGTCGCCCTATCTCGATCTCGAGGTTCTCCTCGACGTACGCCTGGATGAGTCCGACGAGCCTGTCCTTCGTGTCCTTCTTGAACTCGATGGCCATGGTCACTCCGTGTTCCGCGCTCCGCAGCGTCGGCACTCGGTCCTCGTGCTCGGGCGCAAACTCCGCGCGCCGCGTCGAACGCTTCTCTCCTACTCGCTCCTCCGCGCCACGAGGATCAGCTCGCCCGGGTACTCGCTCCCGTACGGACTCCCGTCGTAGCCCCCGAGAACGCTCTGGAGCTCGAACCCGGAGCGCGCGAGGAGATGCTCCGCCTCGAAGCGGAAGAGATACCGCATCGGGAACGCGTGGACCTGCCGTTCCTTCGTGCCGTCCGGATGCGTGACGTGGTAGATGAGCTCGATCCGGTTGACCTGGTTGAACCGATCGGTCGCGGCCACGCGGAAGGCCCGCCTGATCGTCCGGCCGTCCGGCATCGAGAACTCGGAGCCCTCCTCCTCCACCTCCTGCCCCAGATCGTCGCTCGTCAGGGCGTCGAGCGAGGGGTTGAAGACGTCGAGAATGAACGTGCCGCCGGGCGCCAGATGGCGTCGGACGCAATCGAGACATGAGCGCTGCCTCTCGACGGTCGTGAGGTGCTGGAAGGACCGGAACGGGGTCGTGATGAGTCGGAAGCTGCCGTCGAGCGCGAAGTCGCTCATGTCCGCGTGGTGGAGCGTGACGCGCGACCGGACATCGTCGGGCTCCCGGAGGATGCTCTCGCGGCACCGTCCCAGCATCGCGGAGGACGCGTCGAGCCCGACGATCTCGAGCCCGGCACGCGCGGTCGGGATGAGCACGCGTCCCGTGCCGCACCCGAGCTCGAGGACCGGTCCGCCCTTCTCGCGCGCCACCTCGACGAAGAACGCGACGTCAGGCCGTTCCTGATGGTACTGCAGATGATCGTAGAACTCCGCCAGTGAGGCGAAGTCGTCGTAGCCGCCGCAGTCGCTCACGGTCTTCTCCCCCTTCCGGGAGATCAGAAGTAGTATCGCACGCCGATTCCGCCGGCCAAGTCGAGATCGGTCTCGGGCACGAGATCGAGGACCGGCGCCACTTCGAGGAAGATATCGAACCGGCCGTCCGAGAAGATGTAGTCGAGACCGAGCGGGATGCGGACACCGAACCTCGAATCGTGATCCTCGCTGAGCAGAACCCGCGCTCCGATTCCGTAGTAGAACGGCAGCCTGCCCTCGAAGTCCTCCTCGATCTCGTCCTCGAGCGCGTAGCTGTGCAGCAGGAAGTCGCCGTGAAGATAGACCCAGTCCCCGTCCCCGAGAGACCACCCGGCGGCGAGATCGAAGGCCTGCCTGCTGTTCGACCACACCTTGAGCGAGAGGCCGGTCGGCTCGCCGGCCACGATGCCGAGGCCGACCTTCGCCGTCCCCACGACGGGACACGCAATCAGAAGCAGGACGACGGCGATGGTGACTCCTCTACGCATGGCAATGCTCCTTTC
>JALGVU010000334.1 GCA_025774545.1 bacterium
TGACGTATCTCATCACGCCGGAGAGCCAGCCCACGGGCTCGGTCTCAGGTGTCGCGATGCTGATCGGCGAGGGCGACCACAGCGGCATCAGGGTCTCGGTGTCACCCGGCAGCGACTATGCCTTCACGGACGCGAGCGGCGCCTATGCGATCGAGAACATCGCCGGCGGCACGTATACCGTCAGGGCGGAGAAGGACGGCTGGGCGACTGCTGAGATCGACAACGTGGTCGTCTACGAGGGCCAGCTTACACCGGGCGTGCACCTCCTCCTTGACGAGGTCAGTCAATACGAGAGGTGCGCCAACCCGAATCTGCCGATTCCGGACGGCAATCCGGCAGGCGTCTACGACACGATGACCATGACCGACGACGTCACGATCACGGACGCCGAGGTCTACGTCGAGATCCCGCACACCTACATCGGGGACCTCATCGTCGAGCTGACGTCACCTGAGGGGACGACCGTCAGACTCCACAGCCAGGGTGGCGGATCTACCAACGATCTCATCGGGTGGTACCCGGCTGAACTCACGGTCAGTGGACCCGGGGCGCTTGCGGACTACACCGGCGAGAGCTGCCTCGGCGATTGGGAGATCTGGGTGAGTGACAACGCCGGCGCAGACACCGGCACGCTGGTCTCGTGGTGCGTGCGCGTCACCGGCGGCGCGTCGACGGGTGTCGACGAGGACGGCGAGGCCCTGGTGCCTTCGACCCACGTTCTCCGGGGCGCGAACCCGAATCCGTTCAACCCCGTGACGAAGGTGAGCTACGGCCTCCCGAAGGATGGGGACGTGGCGCTTCGCGTCTACAACGTGGCGGGCAAGCTGGTGCGCGTGCTCGTCGACGGTCCCGGCACGGCCGGCTACCACGAGGCGACGTGGGACGGTCGAGACGAGCGCGGAGCCGAAGTGGCCTCCGGCGTCTACTTCTGCAGGATGGAGGCCGAGGGCTTCAGCGAAGCGGCGAAGATGGTACTTCTGAAGTAAGGGCCAGGGCGCAGGTCCGGCCCCGGTCTCTTGAATCGTAGGAAAAAGCGCCCCCGCGGGCTGTCGCTCGCGGGGGCGTCTGCGTTCGGTGTGTGTGAGAGCCGGCTTGGCACCGGCTGTTCCATGTCAGCGCAGCAGCACACCCTTCCGACTGATCGAGATTCCCGCGGACTTCAGACGGAAGAAGTAGACGCCGCTCGCGGCCTCACGGCCGTGCTGGTCTCGTCCGTCCCACGCGGCGCTCCCGGCCGCGGGCTCGAGCTCCCGGACCAGACGTCCGGCGAGGTCGTGCACGGTGAGCGTCGCAGTCCCGGAGTCGAGGACTCTGAAGGCCACGGCGGCCTCCCCGCGGAACGGGTTCGCCGTGAGCGAGAGGAACGGCGCTCCTGCCTCTTCGCCGGCCACCGATGTCTGATCGAAGCGGATCCAGATCGGGTTCGTGAACGCGCGGAACGTATCGTCTCCCCGGTCCGTGCGGCACTGGGCGCGGAAGCAGAGCTGCCCGTCGAATCCGAACGACCCGAGCTCGATGGTCGTCTCGCCTGCCCACTCCTCGCTGCTCGGCGGGGGGTCGAGGACGAGCAGAGACTCGGTCACGGCATCGTCGAGCGACAGAAGCCGGACGTCGACCACGGGTCCGAAGTCGGGTGTCGAGGCCCAGCGCACGGTCATCGTCAGCGGTCCCTGGCCTTCGAGCGTGTCGGCGTCGCCAATCGCGAGGTCGTCGGGTCCGTCGAAGTCTCCGTCGCCGTCCCGATCGACACCGATCACGACGAAGGGCCCGTCGGTCACGACCGTCCGCCCCGCCCGGAACGCATCGAGGATCTCTGCAGCCGGCGGGAGATTGCCGGGACCGTATCCTCCGCCGGGAACGAACGCGACCGTCTGCACCTTCCCGATCGCGTTGTCCGTCGCGTAGCTGTCGAGACCGATGTACGACGCGTAGTTGAGGTCGCCGTGAGCATCGCTGCCCCCCGCGAGAAAGATCTTCCTCAAGGGTGTGAGCCCCGCGCGAAGGTACTCCTCCCACATCGCGATCCCGGCCTCGAGTTCGAGCGGATAGGGAATGTCGGGCTCGACTCCGGCATCGAAGTCGGCCCACGGGTTCATCTGATCCGAGGACTGCCTGGTCGGCCGCGTGTTGAACGCCTCGAGTCCCGAGAAAGCCTCGAAGCCGAGCGCCTGGCCGACGTCTCCCTGTCCCCAGGACGTGCCGTTCACGCCCCAGTCGAGGCCGCCCCACTCGGCGCTCAGGTCGGAGAGGGGATGCGCGGCGTAGGCGCAGCCCGAGCCGGTCACCTGGGCGAGCGCCTCGTCGAGCGGCGGTGTTACTGGGCGCTCGCCAAAGGCCCCCGACAGCGGGGAGTGAATGTACTCCTCGTTGTATACTAGGCAGTGGAGGGTTTTCCCGAGCGCTGCCTCATCGACCGACGATGCGTTCAGCTCGACGCCCCGGGAGAGCCGGAAGTCCGGTGAGTCGAACATCGCGACCTCCTCACCGAGGACGTCCCACGTCGTTCCGATCGCGGTGTTGTCGCGCTCGTGCGTGGTGATCCCCGTCTCGTCCTGGACCGTGTACTCCCAGTGGCTCGTGCCGTACGAGTACGATCCGTCGCCCGTCTCGTCGATGTCGCAGGAGTGGTCGGTCGTCGTGAGCCAATGAAGTCCGAGCGCCTGGGCCCCGAGCGCGACAGCCGGAACGGGCACGCCGAACTCCGCGATGTTGTTCGTGTACATGGTGTGATAGTGCGTGTCGCCCCCGTACCAGCCGGCCGGCCAGGGATACGGAGCCCGCGCGACGTGCACCCTGAGGTAGCGGGACTCGGTGTAGTTGAACCAGGTGTCCTTGTAGTAGACGCTGACGCGAAGATCGATGGCGTCCCCTTCGCCGTATCCGAGGCTTGCCGGAGTCAGCAGGGTCCCGTCCGGGAGAGAGGCGTGACCCTCGGTCACCGTCGTGATATAGGTCCAGAAGTTCGATTCGTAGGGATCGTCGCCGATCCGCTCGTCGTCGAAATCATGATCCCAAAGGAGCACCTCTCCCGAGGTCACGTCCCAGCACCGGATCCAGTGCAGCTCCCTGAT
>JALGVU010000335.1 GCA_025774545.1 bacterium
GCGGCCGCAGACGGCGAGCGGGGTCAGGAGCGCCAGATCGGAGACCCTCTGGATCTTCGATGCCGACTTCTCGACCTTGACCGGCGACAACGCCGGATGGACGGCGTTCGACAGGAGCGGGACGCTGGGCCAGGAGAACCACTGGCATCACGACACGATCCGGATCAACGGGTTCGCGCACCTCGGAGACAGCGCGTGGTGGTGCGGGACGAACCACGTCTGCTGGCTTCAGCCCCGGGGCTACGGCAACGACTGGCTCCAGATCCTCGAGAGGAGCTTCCCGGAGGTCGCCGAGAACACGGAGCCTGGCGACGTCCTGGTCCTCGAGTACGATCAGCGCTTCGCGATGGAGCACGCGTACGACCTCGGCTACACCGAGATCTCCACCGACGGCGGCGAGACGTGGAACACCGTCCACGTGGTGACCAATCCGGGTTTCGCCGAACAGCCGGGAACTCCCGTGGACTGGTACGACGAAGAGCACGGCCACGTCTCGATCGATCTCCACGCCCACGCCGGCCAGCCTCTCGATCTCCGGTTCCGCTTCGAGTCGAACGAGACGATCTCCTCCCAGGACATGTACGACGTGCCGCCGCACTCGTTCCGGGACGGCGCGTGGCAGCTCGACAACATCACGTGGTCGGGGCCCACCGGTGCCTTCTGGGTCGACGACTGCGAGTCCGGCAACGTGGGGTGGGTCCGTGACGATCGGGAGCCGTGCGGCCAGACCGGCGTGACCTTCGAGCGCGGCCAGTACGGGGTCGATTTCGTCACCGGGCGGGGCTTCCTGTGTGACGATCGGCCGGACGGCTCGTGGGTGATGGCCGCGCTCGATCCCTTCACGAGCACGATGGTCGACGGCCAGCACTCGTGGCTCATGAGCCCTCCGATCGACATCAGCGGAGCAGAGCACCTCATCGCGCTCAGTGATGTCTGGCTGGACATGTCCCTCGAGTCAGGCAACAGGTTCACGGTTCGCGTCGCCTCGACAAACACGATCGAGTGCGCGAGCTACCCCGACGCCTTCTACGAGGATCTCGGCTGGTACGTACCGCCTCCGAGATGGTACTCGCTTGTGACCGACTTCAGCGAGTTCACGGGGAGCAACTGGCTGGCCTCGCTCTGGGTCGCGGCGAACTGGCATCCGCCGCAGGCGGGGGAGACCCACTGGGCAGGCATCATGCTCAATCGGATGAGGCTCGGGGTCCCATCATCCGACGATCCGGGAACCAGCTTCTACCAGGAGCCCTGGGATGCCCTGCGCGACTGGTTCCAGGACGATCTCGATGAGGCGCTCGTCGCGGCGGGGCGCATTCGCGTCGGCGACGCCGATGGGGTCGTGTCGCTCTATCTCATCGCATCGAACGATGCCGGGGAGAGCTGGGAGGCGTACGAGTGTCTCCGGGACCACCCCCTGAGCGACTGGTGGGAGGTGCCTCCCCCCGCGAACCAGATGACGCCGGGGAGCGAGATCTGGTACTACTACGAGGCGACCGACAGGGTCGGGAACACGTCGGTGTGGCCGGACGGCATCTACCATCAGTTCTGGGACATGGTGCCCGACGACCACTTCGAGATGTCGATCCTGCCGCTCGCGGCGTCCGTGTCGGATCCGGGGATCCTGCTGGTCGACGCGACGCTGCGTCCGGCGGTGGGAGCCGAGCGGAACTACCGTCAGTGGATCGAGGACTACTACACCGAGGCCCTCGAGATTCTGGGGTACGAGTGGGAGACGTACGACGTCGCGTGGCTGAACGGCGGACCCGGCCCCGACACGACGGGCCTCAAGTACTACGACACGGTGATCTGGTTCTCCGGCTACACTGACGGCGGGGCGCCTCAGCCGTCGGACCAGATCAGTCTCATCAACTGGCTCAATGAGTCTCTGGAAGGCAAGGAACGGAACCTGCTGCTTGCTGGCAATGACAACGGCTACGAACTCATCGAGCTTGGGACGGAGACGCAGGGGTTCTACGGGACGTGGCTCGCATCGGAGTACGTCGCGAACGCGGTGGGCGCGGTGACCGTCGACAGCATCCCGGGTCTCGAGAATCGTTCGGGCGGATGGACCTTCCTGACGCACGACGACGCCGAGTGCATTCTCCAGGGAGGATGTCCCGACCCGCTCGGTTACTTCGACGTCGTCGACGTCCGGCCGGGCACCGCGGGCGCCGAGGTCGTCCTCGATTACGTCCGTGCCGACGGGGAACGGAAACCGGCTGGCGTGGCCTACACGCACCCAACGATGGGCTACCAGACGGTGAACCTGGGCTTCTGCCTCCACCGTGTGATGGACGGCGTCGCGAACGGGGGCGCCGCGAACTACACTCCCGAGGGTCACTTCCACACAGGGATCACGGACCGCGTGAACCTCGTGCAGAACGTCATGGAGTACTTCGGGAAGCCCCCGACGTCCTACGGGACCGGCGTCGCAGAGGGCCCGTCCTGGAACACCCTCAGTCAGGCTCACCCGAACCCGTTCAATCCACTCACGACGATCGCCTACAGCATTGAAGAAGGAGGATCCGTTGCGATCCGGATCCACAACGCCGCCGGGCGACTCGTGCGAACGCTCCTGGACGCGGAGCTCCGGGCGGGCGAGTCAGGCCACGTCGTTTGGGACGGGAGAGACGATGCGGGGGAGACGTGTGCGAGCGGCGTCTACTTCTATCGGATCAGCGCGCCCGGCTTCGTGACGACGAAGAAGATGGTAATGCTGCGCTGACACGGCACGACCGGTGTCACGCCGGTTTGTTCGGGGCACCCGCACCGACGGTGCGGGTGCCCCTTTGTCTGGGGGAAGGGGCGGCCAGAGATCGCATCCGCGCCCTCGCCTCTCGAATTCCACCAACTTCCCGATTGGCTGCGCGTACGTGTGGTGGTGCGCAAGTAGCGCACGGTGGTCCGGTCCTGTCACATGGTCGATGTCCGGTGGCTGTGCGCGGTGGCGAGCATGCTCAGCTCGCCATCGCGCCTGGGGCCTCCCTAAGGGCCAGGGGAAGAGGCCACGTACGCGCTGCTTGCCTCGGGTTCGTGGGCCCACGGAAGGAGGGAGCGATGAGGAAGCC
>JALGVU010000336.1 GCA_025774545.1 bacterium
TGACAAGGACCGGAGAATTGCGTATTATAGTGCTATCCGCCACTCGGCGGAATGTCAACCATTGAAGCCCGTTGTGTTGGGGACAAATCCTGAGGCCAGGAAATCCGACGCTCCCCATCATGGACGGATGTCGCCCCAATGGTGACGGTCCTCGCCCGCCGAATCGGAGCGGCCGTCCCCGGCGACATTTGAGAGACTCACACGAGGCACGCGGCACTTCCCGTGGTCGTGGCCGTGCCAGGAAACGAGGTACATCGATGCGGCTCAGGCATACGATCGGAGCGACCACCCTGCTGGCGTTCACCCTTCTTCTGTCGGCGCCCTGCTCCGCAGAAATCTACGTCACCGACCAGTTCAGCCAGAGCATCTACAAGTTCAGCGAGGGCGAGACGGTCGGAACCATCACGAATCCCGACATACCGATCGCCCACATCCGGGACATCGAGATCGATACGGTGACCGAGATCCTCCTGGCGATGGGCTCGGAGATCCTTCTGTACAATCCAGCCGAGCAATCGGTCGTGGTGCTCGATGACGGCTCCCCTACCTTCCCCCCGTCGGGCGTCTTCGCGGATGCTCTCTCCGACGACATCTACGTGGTCCGGCACAGCGTGATCGCGGAGGGCGACACGCTCCCACAGCCTGATCCGGTGCTCGAGTATCTCCCGGGAGGCATGGGTCCTGCCGAAGTCGCGCTCTCGTTCGAGGACAGCGCCGAGCTGCGTGACGTCCAGGTGTACCCGTTCGGGCCGCGCTCCGGCAACATCCTGGTGCTCTCGGGACGGCCGCCGTTCCTCGCGGAGGTGGAGCGGACCGGGCCGACGAGCTTCGTTCGACTCGACAACATCTTTGACGCCGACGCCATGAACCTGAGGGGCTTCACCATCACGCCCGAGGGCGAGGTCCTGGTCCTCGGCTTCCACGAAGGCGTGTTCCGTGTCGAGGACGGCGAGCTCGTGCCGTTCGGCGAACTCACCGGGCCGAAGCTCCTGGACATCTCGTGCGACGCCGAAGGGACGGTCTACGTCACGGACGACCAGGAGAACGTCGTCCATCGGCTCGGCCCGGACGGCGTTGAGTCGAGGAGGTCGTCCAGGGAGGCTACACGACTGCCACGACGCTCCCCAGCACCGAGCGCGTGAGCCCGCTGGGGAACTACCTGCCCGACTACGTTGATCCTCCCGGCGGCGAAAGAGGCGACTTCACCTACGTCGACCTCGGCACCGAAAGCGTCTACAGCCGCCTCATCCAGGTGGAGGTGTACTACGAGGGCGCCCGGATGTTCTTCGCGCACGCCACCGGCGACACGTTCCGCGATGTGACCATTGAGGGAAGCATCGAGGACGCGCGCGGCGTCGTCTCCCGCTTCAGCGAGGTCGTGCTCGTCGAGGACACTCGCCCCTACTCCCTGGTCGTCGCGTACAAGTTCGACCGCCTCCAGCGATTCCTCGACGCGCCGCCGCCGATCGGTCCGGGCTACTGTCCCGACGGGGGTGTGCAGCGGTACGCGCAGCTCGTGCAGGCCGCCAAGGACTACCACGACGAGGGTCTCTACGAGGAGGCGATCCTTGCGCTCGAGCGGCTGAACCTGACGGTGAGAAACCTCGCGGGCTGGTGCACGCCCGACACATCGCCCAACAACCTCGCCGGCGCGATCCTCGCGCAGTCGAAGACACTGATGTTCAGCCTGGGGCACCTGGTCGGCGAAGACTTCGCCACCGACGACCCTCTAGAACGTCTCTCGCTCGTGACTGAAGGACTCGCCGACGGAAGATCCGTGATCCACCTCACGGGCCCCGTCGGTGAACGGGCCGCGGCACGCGTCTACAGCGCGTCCGGACGGCTCGTCACCACGCTGTTCGACGGCAGGCTCTCGAGCGGAAACGAGCGACTGGTGTGGAACGGTACGGATGGCGACGGGCAGCGCGTCGCGTCGGGCGTCTACTTCGTGAGGCTCGAGGCGGACGGCGGAGTGCGATCGTCGAAGGTCATTCTCATCCGATAGATCATAGGATCGCAGGATTCGAAGTGGAATACAGGCGGACGGAGCGTGTCCCGGGGTGGGACAAGGCTCCGTCCGCTTTCTCATGTCTGGCGAGGAGGACTTCCACGCCGCCGCCTTCCTCCGCGGCAGCCCTCCACTCTACTTCAACAGCAGCATCTTCCTCGCCGCGTCGTACCCCTCCGCCCTCAGGCGGCAGAAGTACACACCGCTCGGTAGATCGCGGCCGTTCTCGTCGACACCGTGCCACGTCACGCTCTTCCTGCCCGGCGTCTCCTCGCCGTCGACGAGGGTTGCCACGTGGCGTCCTGCGACATCGAAGATCTCGATCGTCACGCGTCCGCCACTCGCGGGCACGTCGTACGCAATCTCGGTCGCGGGATTGAACGGGTTCGGCACATTCTGGAAGAGCCCGTACCCTTCAGGGATCACACCCTCCTCCGGAACACCGGTGCCGTACTCGCTCACGATCCGGAACGCCAGGTCGATCGACGCCGGGAAGAACGGATGCTCAGGCGGGTACATGAGCTCGTCCCACAGCCCAACATACGGCTCCTCCCCCGTCGTCCACACGGCGTCGTCGTTCCAGTGCTCGTTCGACGTCTTCCATCCGAAGCTGGCTCCCGGCTCGTCTGCGACTGCCTGTACGTCGAGCCAGTACACGACCGGGTCCTCCGGCGTGCCGACCTGGTGGAACGCGTCGGCCGGATCGATCACGAACGTGTAGAGCCAGCAGACGGTGTCACCCGGGAACGTGTAGTCGCCCGGAGGATCGAGCCAGCCCTCTTCGAGCCCATCTGCCCAGATCTCCGCGCCGTAGTCGAGCGAGGTGAACGTCCCGTACCAGAGCACCTCTCCCGGCATGCTGTGGCCGGTCGGGCTCACGGAGTCCGGGATGTCCTCGTGGATGCTGAGCCTGAACCCAACAACCGTGGGATCAGGCACGACATCATCGAGCCACGAACCCCACAGGGCGATCTCGGTGAGACGCCCCGGCTCCGTGCACAGGAAGTCATCGGCGAGGAGATACGGCGCCGTTGCTCTTACGTCCATCCCGGTCGGCGCCAAATCCGGAGTCTGGAGCCACTTGTACTCCTCCCCCTCCTGGATGATGAGCGCGTAGTCCTCAACCTCGCCGTCCGCAGCGGGACCGTCGTAGGAGAGCCCGCCTTCGGTGCTGTAGCGGAACCGGGCGAACGTCTGTCCGAGTGAGGCGCCGCTCGGCACCTGCACGAAGAGCGAGTTCACGCCGGGGCTCAGAGGCTGCGAGATGAAGATCTGATCACCGGGCTCGGCCCAGCTGCCGTCGCCGCCGAAGTCGAGCCACGCGTCAAGATGACCCGGCATCGACACCACCACGTCGAACGACGTCAGCTCTCCCGCGAAGAGAACCGTCGCGAGCGCCACGCCGTCTTCGTCGTCGGTACCGTCGTTGTCGTCACCCTGTGCGTTCGGATCGGGCTGGCCGTCCGGGTCGATGTCCACCACCGCGCCCATGAACATCCCGGGCACGATCGCATGGCTCGCGCCGTTGCTCAGGGCAAGGGTCGGATACGTGGGATCGGGCGCATCGCCCCAGTCGACCGGCTCTTCCTCGATCGTCACCACGTGGTCCTCGACCTCGCCGTCGTCGGCGCCGCCCTCGTACGTCAGGCCGCCTGCCGTGCTGAATCTGAACCGCGCGAACGTCTGGCCGGGAGCGGCATCGCCCGGGACACTCAGGTTCAGGACGTTCACGCCGGCCACGAGCGGCTCCGCCGTGAAGATCCGATCACCTGCGGCGGCCCAGCTTCCGTCGCCTCCGTAGTCAAGCCACGCATCGAGCACGCCATCGACAGACGCCACAACGTTGACGGTCGCCGACCAGCCGGGACGGAGCGGGCTCGTGAACGTCACGCCGTCCTCGTCGTCGGTACCGTCCAGGTCGTCGCCCATCGCGTTCGCATCAGGCTGCCCGTTCGCATCGATGTCCACCGATGCCCCCATGAAGATCCCGGGAACGATCACG
>JALGVU010000337.1 GCA_025774545.1 bacterium
CCCTCCCTGTCGAGAACGCGCCGGCGACCACTGGGGCTACGTCTCCAGCAGCGTCAGCAGTATCAGAGCATCTCTTGGGTGCGTCCTCGAGCAAGGCAGCAGCGCAGTTGTCCGCAGGTTGGGATTCCCAGTGGACGAAGCTGGACGCAGGGTGACACAAGGCGCGGGCAAGAACCTGCCGCGCACCTCCCTGCTGGAAGGCATCATCAGTGGCGTCTCGTCAATGTCAGGAAGGCTATGCGGAGCATACACGAAGCGTGATTCGATGTCAAGCGGCAACGCCTTCGCGCCAATCTATCGAACGCTCTTTGTGGAGATGTCGACGTGGGAAATCATGAAGGCGAGTCCGAAGCTGTATGTATCGTCGGACGCGGGTCGACCACGACGGGCGCGTCGGGCCGAACATGACACACGTCTGCCACCACTGCATCGTCTGTGTTAGTAGGCAAGGTGTTGAGTGGGTCGACCCGTTCCGAGTGGCGCCCCGCCCGGTGCCGCTCCGGCACGCACACGTCATGTGCAAGCAGAGCCCGCTCCGCCTCCCTCATTCATGGACGGTGCGCACGACGCGCTGGATCGCGTCGAGCATGAGGCCGCGCTGTCGCTCTCGCTCAGGCGCAATGATCGTCTCGAGCCTCCGCTCCTCCTCGCGGCTTCGCTTCCGGTACTCAGGATCTTCCCAGCGACGCCGGCTCTCCGCTGCCGCCGCCTTCGGATCCCGCGCCTCGCTCGGGGACGACGGCACCCCTGGGGCCGGTGCGCACTCAGCGAGCCGCTCCCGGGAAGACAAGGCGAACGCCTCGAGCTTGGCGAGCGTCTCCGCGCCCCCCGTCTCCTCGGGCCACGCGGTCCCCTCAAAGAACTCGGGCGGTCGTGGGATCCCGAACCACAAAGACGGCCCGCTCTCGTGGATCATCGCCGTGAGTCTCACGACGCCCGCCTCGAGCACGTCTCGGGGCAGCCTCCACGGCACGCCGTCCTCATCGTAGATGAGGGACACACGCGCGTCCCATGAGTGAGTACGTCCGTCACGCACTTCCAGGACCCGCGTCCCCGACGACGTGGCGTAGACGAGGTGGCCGAAGCTGGCCCAGTACTCCCGGGTCGGAAGCATGCTGTAGTGATACGAATCGTCCTTCGGGACGACATCGCGATACGTGACGGCGCCCGAGGCCTCCCCGACCCGCTCGCGGCCTGCATTTGGATCGAGGAAGAAGACGAACGGCACGCCGGGGGGCACCGGGGGCAAGTGCTTGTACCAACTGTGCGCCTTGCAGACGTGATCCACGAAGGCCCGGCACTGCGTGTCCGTCGGCCGATCGCCCCCACCCACGATCGCGCGGTACTCGTCGACCGAGAGCTGCCTCGGGGGCGTATCGCGCCGCCGCCCGCTCACGTCCCCCACAGGCTCGGGAACGTTCGCGCGTCCTCCAGCTCGACCAGCGACCGAACGAGGCTCGAGAGCTCTGCGCTCTCAAGGTAGATCTCTCGCCTCCGGAGACGCGTGTTGTCCCAGACGGTCACCCCGTCCCCCTCGAACGTCCGGACGTACAGCTCGATGCCATCACCGAACCGTATGGTGATCTCCCCCGGCTCCCGGGCCTCCGGCTCGCCCTGAAACGCGCCGGCACTCTCGATGAGGTCAAGGACCTGGCCGGCCGTCGCCGCTTCCAGTGGCTCCACGTCACTCGAGAAGCCCCACCGACAGAAGGAAGCTCCCAGGAGCGCGGATCGATCTGGTGCGACTCGGAATCCCCCGTTGCCATCATGAACGACGGCCGCGGCGCCCGGGGGCGCCTCGAGCCGAAGCAGCACGTGCCGCAGGTACCACCAGCGGGTCAGGCCCTTGCCACTCATCGCGTCGATGCCGTCGCCCGCGAGTTCGCGCATCAGGTGTCGCACGAGAGGCGCGACTTCGGCGTCTCCGTAGTCGGAGAGCACCTCGGCGGCCGCAATTCGCTCATCGAATGGCACGGCCCCGCTCTCGCAGGCGCCAGGAAGGAGCCACGGCTTCAGTGCCTCGACCAGCGGCCCCCGCTCTTCCGGGAGCGACTCTCTCAGAAGGCCCGCCACGAACATATCGTCGAACCACTCCCGAACACACGGATGATACGCCGGCCCCACGAGCGGCAGGAAGGTTGCCGGGTGAGCGAACATGACGTCGAAACTCGCCCCGCTGATCACGTACGTGCCGTGCTCGCTGAAGAACGTGACGAACTCCTCCTGCTGCTCCTCCGTCGGTGCCTCGGCCATCGAAGCAACCATCGCATTGAACTCGGACGTTCCTTTCGGCAGCGGCGCGGGGTTCCCCCGGCCCACGGCACACAGAAGGACCAGCGTCACCATCGCGCCGACAAGCGTCGCGGCGTGGCGTGTTCTCATAGGGCGTTCTCCCCCTGGCTAGAACCGGACCCGCACTGACAACGCGCCCCACCGTGCCAGGGCGCGCATTCACATTCAAGGGAAACGGCAGTTGCACGGCCACCGTGGGGTACCGGCTAGCTCCCGATGTACCGCGCGACCGCCCGCGTGTGGCTCAGACCAGTGAACGCGCCGTCCTCGATCCACGCGAAGACGCCCGGAAGCTCGAGGCGGCGCCCCATCCTCCCGCGCCTCCCGAGCGTGACCAGGATGCTCCCCTCCATCCCCGACGGCCCGCGGGAATCGATCGCCAGGCCGGTCGTGAGATCGCGGTCCCCCCAGGGGAACCAGAACCTGCGCCGCACCTCCTCACCCGGACCGAGGACGAGGCCGCGGCCTGCCCGCTCATCGTCATCGACGTGCCCCGAGATCATGTGATAACGAGGGACCGCGTATCGCTCGAAGCGGAGCGTCACATCGGAGATCACGACCCCGTGAGCACCGTTGTTGGCAATGATGAGGTCAGCGAAGAACCCGTCGATGACCTGGCCGCTCCGGACGGCATCGGCCTCCTCCAGCGACACCTCCACCCGAACGGGCGAGCAGTAGTAGTGGTGCGCGCTCGCCAAGAGGAGCCAGGCACTCCCCACCAACAGGAGCGCCGCCTGGAGGTTCGAGGTTCAGTCGCTTGCGCCATCGGATGTCGGTAATCACGCCTCGATCCTCGTCGTCGCCGGTTCCATCCGTATCCGACGGACGGCGCCGGCTCGTGCTTCGATGCGGCGTCTGCTTCCGTCCGCCATCGGCCACCAGCCACCGACCACCAGCTATCGGCCATCGGCCATCGGCCATCGACCATCGACCATCGACCATCGACCACAGCGAGTGTGAGCCTCCCGTTGTTCCTGAGTCAAGCTCAAGATCTAGTGGCATCTTCCAGTTCTCTGGACGGCTCTCTGAACCGACACTCCACCCCGCGAGGCCGCGGGTGAGACCGTCGATCTCCCCGCCGTGATGGGGTGATGGCAAACGTCCGGGAGTTTGGGGGTTGACAAGATGATGCGCCATGACCGATAATCATTCATCCTCGTACTGCGTCATCTGTCAGAGCGAAGGATCATGCGCAAGGAGGCCCGCCATGCTGTCCAAACCCTCCCTCATCGTCCTCACCATCGCCCTCACCGTTCTCTCTGTGGGCAGCGCCACCGCTGCCTCCCTCTTCACAGAGGCTGCGGAACCACTCGGCCCCGCGAGAGAGACTGACGTCGACACCATCCGCGAGCGACACGTCACCATCGACCTGGGAACGATCGATCTGACCGGGGTCGAACCCCTCGAGATCCAGCTCTTCGACCGCCGGCCCATCACCGCGGTCCCCGTCAACGTCGAGACAACCACGAGCGGCGGCACCATCTGGCACGGGACGGTCGAAGGTCACCTCGAGAGTCTCGTCCTCCTCTCGATCCAGGACGGAGTCATGGTCGCGAACATCACGCTCCCGCCGGATGAGTTCTATCACATCCGTCACCTCGAGGACGGCGTCCACGTCATCCAGGAGATCGAGCAGTCGACGTTCCCCGAGGAGCTCGAGCCCGACCCCGTCGAGTACACACAGGAGGAGCTCGATCAGGCGGCGGCCCAGCCGCTCGTCGATGATGGCTCCACGATCGACATCCTCGTCGTCTTCACCGAGGACGCACGCCAGGACGCCGGCGGCACAGCGGCGATGGAGGCGCTCATCCATCTCGCCGTCTACGAGTCGAATCTCGCGTACGAGCGAAGCAACATCGACCAGCGTCTGAACCTCGTGCACCTCCGGCGGATCGCGTACAACGAATCCGGCAACATTCGAACCGATCGGAACCGGCTGAAGAGCACGACCGACGGCCACATGGACGACGTGCACACGTACCGCAACCGGTACTGCGCCGACTGCACCGTCCTTCTCGTCAAGAATGGAGGTGGGTACTGCGGGATTGCCTACATCATGGAGACGGTGAGCACCGCCTTCAAGACGTCCGCGTTCTGCGTTGTCGACACCGACTGCGCCACGGGGTACTACAGCTTTGGACACGAGCTC
>JALGVU010000087.1 GCA_025774545.1 bacterium
TCCATCACGAAGAAGATGGTCGTCGTCCAGTAGGCGGCCGACCGGCGTCAGGAGTCCCCCTCCGGAGGTCGGCGTGCCGCCGGAGAGGAGACTCTCGTGCCGGCCTCAACCGTGTTCTGGGTCGTCGTCCCCCCCGTCCTGATCCTCGCGCTCACCGTCGTCTTCTTCATACGAACCAGAGAGAGGAGCTAGGCAGATGGATCCGGTCCTTCTGGGGTTTATCGGCTACCTCCTGGTCGTGATCGTCGTCGGCTTCATCACGTTTC
Source organism: bacterium (assembly GCA_025774545.1). GTDB lineage: Bacteria > Joyebacterota > Joyebacteria > Joyebacterales > Joyebacteraceae > JALGVU01. The sequence continues at coordinate 267 of JALGVU010000087.1, forward strand.
GCATGACGAAGACGCTCGCCGACTTCCTCCTCGCGGGCAGGCGCCTGGGCGCCTGGGTCGTCGCGTTCAGCGAACGCGCGAGCGGCGAGAGCGCCTGGCTCCTGATCGGACTTCCGGGTCTCGCGCTCGCGACGGGGTTCTCGGCGATCTGGTCGGCCATCGGATGCGCCATCGGCATCTTCGCCTCGTGGACGCTCGTGGCCAAAAGGCTCCGCATCCAGACGGAGAAGCTCGGCGCGCTCACGCTCCCCGACTACTTCGAGGCGCGCTACCAGGACAAGTCGCACCTCCTCCGGATCATCTCGATGGCCGTCATCGTCTTCTTCTTCACGTTCTACGTCTCGGCGCAGTTCCTCGCCGCCGGGAAGGTCCTCCACACGACCTTCGGGATCGAGCCGATCCACGGCATGATCATCGGCGCGGTCATCATTCTCTTCTACACGATCATGGGCGGGTTCTTCGCGGTCGCCTGGACCGATCTCGTGCAGGGGATCCTCATGGCGGGCGCGATGATCCTCCTCCCCGTCGCGGGGTGGATCGCGCTCGGGGGAACGGAGGGGATCGTCTCGGCGATACGCGACATCGATCCGAACCTGCTCTTGGTCACACAGGGGAAGACGGGCCACGCGCTCGTCATGGGGCTCATCATCGGAAGTCTCGGGATCGGACTCGGGTACGTCGGACAGCCGCACCTCCTGACGAGGTTCATGGCGATCCGTGACCCGAACGACCTCCGCAAGGGAACGATGATCGCGATGTCCTGGGTCGTGGTCGCCTTCTGGGGCGCGGTCCTGGTCGGCATCGTCGGCCTCGCCCACTTCGGCTTGGACGGCCTCGCGGATCCCGAGCACGTGATGCCGAGGGTCGCGACGCTCTTCCTGCCTGCGGGGATCGCAGGCATCGTCATCTCGGCCGCGATCGCCGCCATGATGTCGACCGCGGACTCGCAGCTCCTGGTCGCGACCTCAGCGCTCTCGGAGGACATCTACCACCAGCTCATCAACAAGGACGCGCCGCAGAAGCGGCTCGTCGCGATCAGTCGTGTCGGCACGGTCGTCATCGGAATCATCGCGTTCCTGCTCGCGCTCCGCGCGGAGGAGCAGGTCTTCTGGTTCGTGCTCTACGCGTGGGCGGGGCTCGGTGCTGCGTTCGGACCAGGCATCGTCCTCTCGCTCTGGTGGAAACGGACGACGAAGTGGGGCGTCTTCTGTGGCATGATCGTGGGCTCGGCGACAGCCGTGATCTGGCACAACGTGCCGGTCCTGAAGGGATTCGTCTACGAGCTCGTGCCGGCGTTCCTCTTCGCGGCGATCGCGGTCGTGATCGGGAGCCTCTTGACGGAGCCGCCCGCGAACGTCGTCCTCGACGACTAGGGTCGGAAGAGGGCGCGCGGTTCGGCCCGTGAGACAGAGGACGCGGCGAAGCAGACCCAGCGGACTCGACACACCGACACCTGAGCGATACCATGAACTCGACCGAGCGAGGCCCCCTGCGAGCGACCAAAGGGGGCCTCTCTGTGTCTCGGCGGCTCGTGCGACCGAACCTGATCCTGCTTGCGGCGATCGTGCTCGCCGCGGTCGTACTCGCCGGACTTCCCAACCCTGCTCCCTCAGCGCTCGCGAAAGACGCAGCGGGCGGCGACAAGCCCATCGACCCCAAGCCCCTCGACTCCAAGCCGCGCGAACCCTCGACGCTCGAACGCCTCGCCCAGAAGCCCATCTTCGAGGAGGTCCTGAGCCGGTCGTTCGAGACGATCCTCCCCGACTCCCAGCGCATCACCTACACCGAGCTCGATCTCGCGGGCCGCTCGACCTACCGCCGGCGCTTCTGGCGAATGAACGACCCGACGCCCGCGACCGCCCGGAACGAGTTTCTGGAGCAGCACCTCCACCGCCTCGCATACGCGCTCGGCAACTTCGACACGCGCGGCGACTACCTGTGGGACGACCGCGGCGACGTGGCGCTCAGGTTCGGCGTTCCTCCATCGCGCGCCAAGGTCATGGGCGACATCCTCCTCGCGTTCGGGTCGCGCGGGATCAGCCCGAGCGCGGAGGTCTGGACCTACCCGAGGATGGACATGACGATCCAGTTCATCGACCCCAACATGGACGGCCGCTACGTCCTCGGCGCGGACACGAAGACCCACTCGGCGCGGTCGCGTCCGCGCTCGGTCTCGGACCCCAAGCACGCGGCGGTCGTCACGCCGACGACGCCTACACCTGTGGCGAGGAACATCGAGGCCGAGCACATGACGTACGTGCTCGAGAGTCTCGCCCAACAGGGCCAGGAGGCGCTCGAGGACGTCCCTCTGAGCTACGGCTACAGGCCGCCGGTCGAGCCGATCCTCATCTTCTACGAGATCGTCACGGCGAAGGGAGAGGGCGGCCTCACCGACATCGCCGTGAACTACCAGATTCCACGCAACTCGCTCTCGTTCACAGCCGAAGGCGAAGGCTACGTCGCGACGCTCGACAAGCGCGTGCGCGTGCTCGATCCCGACTTCGACGTCGTCACCGAGGACGCCCGGTCGATCACGTTCCGCTGTGACAGCGAGGACGCGACGCGCGAGGCCACGCTCGTCACCGACGAGTGGCGCATCGATGCGCCGCCGGGCGAGTATGTCGTGGGGATCTCGCTCGAGGACACGCTCACGGGGCGGGCGGCCCACGGCCGCAGTAGGATCGCCGTGCCCGGCTACGCGACGTCGCGGCTCACGATGAGCGACATCCAGATCGCGTCATCGATCGGCGAAGGCAGCAAGTTCCGGCGGATGGACCAGTCGGTCGTCCCGCACCCGATCCGCGCGTTCGAGCCCGACCACGAGATGATCATCTACTTCGAACTCTACGGGCTCGAGCCGTCGTACACGGAGCTTGCCGAGTTCAACGTCACGACCGACATCTCGGGTCACGGGTACGAGGGCGACAAGGGAGCCATCGAGCGGTTCTTCGCGAATCTGTTCCCGGGGAAGCGGCACTCGGTCTCGTCGAGCATCGACGCCACGGGCAGCTGGCCCGACACGGCGTTCTGGTACGAACTCTCGCTCAAGAACCTCGAAGAGGACAACTACGACCTCACGATCACGGTGGAGGACCTCGCGTCTGGTCAGAAGGTGACGCGGACCGCGACCTTCACGGTGATGGAGGACTAGCGGCCCCCTCGCCAAGCGCACACGCGAGAAGGGGGAAGGCCCGCGCCCTCCCCCTTCGTTCGTGATCGTTCGAACTCGCCGGCGCATTCGATCTGCCTCGCGCCTGGTCCTCCCCGCGCTACACCTTCTCGCACACCGACTTCCCCTGCAGGAAGAGCGCGAGGTAGTCGCGGCTCCCCGCCTTCGAGTCGGTCCCCGACATGTTGAACCCGCCGAACGGGTGCACGTCGACGAGGGCGCCCGTGCACTTCCTGTTCAGGTAGAGGTTCCCGACGTGGAACTCCCGCCGCGCGCGGTCGAGCTTGGTCCGGTTGTTCGAGTAGAGCGCGCCCGTGAGTCCGTACTCGGTGTCGTTCGCGATCCGGATGGCGTCGTCGAAGTCCTTCGCCCTGATGACGGCGCAGACCGGTCCGAAGATCTCCTCCTGGCCGATCGTGTCGCGCGAGCGGACGTCGGCGATGATCGTGGGCTCGACGTAGAACCCGTTCCCAGCGCCTTGGGCGGCCTTGCCGCCGTACACGACCCGGCCGCCCTCCTTCTTCGCGATCTCGACGTATCGGAGGATCGAGTCCATCGACTTCTGATTGATCACGGGCCCCAGGTAGTTCTGGAAGTCCTTCACCGGCCCGATCGTGAGCTTCTTCGTCTCGGCGACGAGCTTCTCGAGGAACTCGTCGTAGACGCTCGCGTCGACGATCGCGCGTGAACACGCCGAGCACTTCTGGCCCTGGTACCCGAACGACGCGATCATCACACCCTTCGCCGCGGCGTCGATGTCGGCCTCGGAGTCGACGACGATCGCGTCCTTGCCACCCATCTCCGCGACGACGCGCTTGATCCAGAGCTGGCCGGGCGCCGTCCTCGCCGCGCCCTCGACGATTCCGAGTCCGACCTCACGCGAGCCCGTGAACGAGATGAACCGCGTGCGCGGGTGCTCGACGAGCGTGCCGCCCACGACCCCGCCGCTGCCGGGGAAGAAGTTCAGGACGCCCGGCGGGAGCTTCACCTCTTCCATGATCTCCATGAACTTGTAGCCGATCAGGGGCGAGTCGCTCGAGGGCTTCAGGACGACCGTGTTCCCCGTCACGATCGCGGCCGACGTCATGCCGACGAGGATCGCGAGCGGGAAGTTCCACGGCGGGATCACGACCCCGACGCCGAGCGGGATGTAGAAGTACGAGTTCCGCTCGCCGGCGAGATCCGTGAGCGGCTGCGGCTCCGCGTAGCGGATCATCTCGCGCGCGTAGAACTCGAGGAAGTCGATCGCCTCGCACGTGTCGGCGTCGGCCTCGATCCAGTTCTTCCCTTCCTCGAGCACCATCGTCGCATCGAGCTCGAGGCGCCGCCGCTTCATGACGTCGGCGGCCTTGAAGAGGTAGTCGGCGCGGTCTTCAGCCGGGATCTTGCTCCACTGCTCGAAGGCCGTGTCCGCCGTCTCGATCGCCTTCCTCGCGAGATCGACCGTCCCCTTCTGAAAACTCCCGAGCACCTGATCTTGGTTGGAGGGGTTCAGGGTCTTCAGGAGCCCCTCGCCCTTCACCCGCTCTCCGCCGATGACGAGGTCATACTCCTTCCCCGCCTCGGACTCGACCTTGGCGAGGGCCTCCTCCATCTGCTTCTTCATCGCGGGATCGGAGAAGTCGTAGACGATGCAGTTCTCGAATATTGGCTTCATGGACCCTTGCTCCTTGGGAATCGTGGCTCGCGTGGCTTCGTTCTGTGAGAGTCCTGACATGATACAGGAGGGCGTAGCGGGATTCAAGAGCGAGGCGGGGGCGCTGAGGCAGGAGGCCGGGGTGAGGGGGCGGAGCCGGGCGCGTCGGGCCGGCTCGGGTGCGATAGGCAGCCGGGGCGCGTTGGCCGGCTCGGGCACCCTGGGCAGTCGGGAGCGCGCGTCGGCCGCGGTCGCCCCCGCCGGCCCCCGCCCACCCCGTTTCCCCTGGAACCCCCAGCGGCCCCGTCGTAGAATACCGGGAAGAGCCACTCATATCGAAGGCGACCGGGAGGAGCACACATGACGCGAGGGCAGATCGGAGCGGGGTTTCTCGTCATCCTGGCCGGGCTCGCGCTCCCGGCCCCGGCGTTCGCCCACGAGGGCCTCGATCACGAGACCGAGCCGCCGCCCTCTCGCTTCGAGCCCCTCGCCTGGCTCGAGGGAGAATGGACCGGATACGGCGAGTTCCCCGATCGCACGAACTACATCCATAAGACGTTCGCGTACGACCAGGCGGGCACGTACCTGATCGAGCGCACGCTCGCCATGTTCCCGCCCGAGGAGCTCTCCGCGGACTTCGAGGCCCACCAGGATCTGGTCGTCTACTACCTCGACGAGCCGTCGGGCGCGTACCGCGCCAAGGCGTTCTACATCGAGGGCTTCGTGACCTCCTTCGGAATCGACGTGAACGAGGACGGGAGCCTCATCGTCCTGGAATCGACCGACGTCGAGGGCGGGCCGCCGGGGATGCGGAGCCGCATGACGATCTCCCGGGAGACCGACGACCGGTTCCTGGCGGTCTTTGAGATCGCGATGCCGGATCGCGACTACTCGGTCTACGAGGAGATCACGATGGTGCGGGCGGAGTAGACGAGCGGAGCGGATCAGGCGGGACACTGCCGGACGATGGCCGAACTGCCCGATCGGCGAGCCAAGCAGGACATCACTTCCAGGAGGATCCCTTGAAACTCCTCGTCACCGGCGGCGCCGGGTTCATCGGCAGCAACTTCATCCGGATGTACATGGGTGACCATCCGGACTGCGAGATCACGAACCTCGACAAGCTCACCTACGCCGGCAACCTCGAGAACCTCCGCGACGTCGAGAACGACCCGCGGTACCACTTCGTGCACGGGGACATCTGCGACCGTGAGGTCGTCGACGGCGTCATGCCGGGGATCGACGCGGTCGTGAACTTCGCCGCCGAGACGCACGTCGACCGCTCGATCGGCGACCCGGAGGGCTTCCTCAGGACCGACATCTTCGGCGTCCACGTGCTCCTCGAGGCGGGAAGGGAGCACGGCCTCGACCGGTTCGTCCAGATCAGCACCGACGAGGTCTACGGGCCCGCGCTTTCCGAGCCGTTCCCCGAGGACGCTGCGCTCAACCCGCGGAACCCCTACTCCGCGAGCAAGGCGGGCGGCGAGTACCTCGCGCGCTCGTACTTCATCACCTACGGCTTCCCCGTCATCGTCACGCGCGGCGCCAACAACGTCGGCCCGAACCAGTACCCGGAGAAGGTCGTCCCGCTCTTCACGACGAACGCGCTCGAGGGGGAGCCGCTTCCGCTCTACGGGAAGGGTGATCAGGAGCGCGACTACACGCACGTCCTCGATCACTGCAGCGGGGTCGCGACCGCGCTCGAGCGCGGCGAGCCGGGCGAGATCTACAACATCGGCGCCGGCAACCACATGAAGAACATCGACATGGCGCGGCTGATCCTGAAGGAAGTCGGGAAGTCCGACGATCTCATCGTGCACGTCCGCGACCGCGAGGGGCACGACTTCCGCTACGCGATCGACTCGTCGAAGCTCGAGGCGCTCGGCTGGAAGCCCGCGTACGACGCCGAGGCGGCGATCCTGGACGCCGTCCGCTGGTACGTCGCGAACCCGGACTGGTGGAAGCCACTCAAGTCTGGAGATTTCAGGAAGTTCTACGAGAAGCAGTACCGCGCCCGCCTGGAGGAGGCGGACCAGTCATCGTAGTGCGCGGGCTCGGCGCGGTAGCGGGGGCTCGGCGCGATAGGCCGCGGACACGTCACGGCACCGCGGGTGGATCGCACGAGCGCGCAGGCGCGCCCCTACCCCTTCTCAAAGCGCGCGCTCCCGATGATGATCGCAACGCCCATCCCCACGACCACGAAGATGAACGCCACGAACGCGTCGTTCGCCCACAGACGGACCGTGAGCGGGAAGACGAGAAGATAGATCCCGAGCGCGGCGACCATGTTACCGACGAAGCGCCCCATCCTCTCGGGCTGCGCCACGCCGTACTCCTTGTAGCCGGCGACGAGCCCGAGGAACTTCCCCTTCCGGAAGACGCGGGAGAGAATCAGGAACAGTATGCCGAGGGGAACCGTGATGAACGCCGCGGTCACCGCCATGAGGCCGGGCGACATGGGCACGCCACCCTCAGGGAGTCCCAGAACGGCCGCGATGGCCGTGGCGAGGTCGATGAGGCCTGTCGTCATGCTGGCGGTTCCTCCTTGGCTACGTGGCCCGTGGTCGCACGATCACCAGCATTCTAGTCCGGTCGAGGCAGCGAGGCAAGGAATCCGCGGAGCTCCCGGGACTCGCGCCCCCGCGAGGGCCCGTTCCTCCCGGAAACCTCTTGAACGGCGGCCGCTTCGGCCCTACCATGTGCGCGAGTCGGCACACCTGCCATCGCACGAGTCCCGACCGGGACAGGGGGAACCATGGAGACGCGCGTCGCGGATGCAGTCGAGACGAAGGGAGCCACACCCATGACGAGAGACGATGTCCTTGCCAGAATCAACGAAAGGGAAATCCGCTTCGTGCGACTCCTGTTCGCAGACATCGTCGGCTTCCCCAAGTGCGTCACCATCACGAGCGACGAGCTCGAGGATGCCCTCGACAACGGGAAGGGGTTCGACGGGTCGTCGATCGAGGGCTTCACGAGAATCCACGAGAGCGACATGATCGCGAAGCCGGAGCCCGGCACGTTCAAGATCCTCCCGTGGAACGACGGCGGCGAGGAGGCGCTCCTCTTCTGCGACGTGCTCCTCCCCGACGGATCGCACTATCCGGGCGACCCCAGGTTCGCTCTCAAGCGCGTGCTCAAGCGGGCCACGGAGCGGGGCTGGGTCTACAACGTCGGGACGGAGCTCGAGTACTTCTACTTCGACAGCGCGGAGACGCAGGGGCTCCTCGATCACGCCGGGTACTTCGACCTCATGCCGCCCGACCTCGGCGAGGAGCTTCGGAAGAAGACGATCATCGCCCTCGACTCGCTCGGCATCCCCGTCGAGTACTCCCACCACGAGGTCGCGCCGAGCCAGCACGAGATCGACCTCAAGTACGGCGACGCACTCACGATGGCCGACCACACGCTGCTCTGCAAGCTCGTCATCAAGGAGGTCGCGCGGAAGGAAGGGGTCTACGCCACGTTCATGCCGAAGCCGATCTACGGCGAGAACGGCAGCGGCATGCACACGCACCAGTCGCTCTTCGCGGACTGGCGGAACGCCTTCTTCGAGGAGGGCAGCGAGGCCCACCTCTCCCCCACTGCGAGGTCGTACGTCGAGGGACTCCTCCGGCACGCGCGCGAGATCACGCTCGTGACGAACCAGTGGGTGAACTCCTACAAGAGACTCGTGCCGGGGTACGAGGCTCCGGTCTACATCTCGTGGGCGCGGAAGAACCGCTCGACCCTCGTGCGCGTTCCCCAGTACCGGCCGGGACACGAGAAATCGACGCGGATCGAGTTCCGGAGTCCCGATCCCGCGTGCAACCCGTACCTCGCCTTCGCGGTCATGCTCGCCGCGGGCCTGAAGGGAATCGAAGAGGGCTACGAGCTCCGCGACCCCATCGAGGAGAACATCTACATCATGACCCCCGAGGAGCGCGAGAAGCGCGGCATCGTGATGCTGCCGGGGAGCCTCGCCGAGGCGATCCTCGTCGCGCAGGAGAGCGACCTCCTCCGCGACACGCTCGGGGACGAGACCTTCGAGAAGCTCCTCCGGAACAAGACCGCCGTCTGGGACGACTACCGGAGCATCGTGACGCCTTACGAGCTCGAGAACGATCTGCCGGTGCTGTAGTTCCGCCGACAGCGGCCGCGCGGCGTGCGGTCCTTCGCACGGGGCGTCGGGTGGCTCACCCGGCGCCCCTTCTCATGCGCGAACGTCGCAGAGCTGACCGAGCGACACAGAGGAGCTCCACTCCCGCGACAGACACCCGACACATCGCGTCTTGACGTTGCCTCGAACTCATGGTAGACTTACTGACTGAGCAACATCCGCCTATCCTCGCTCCATCGCCACGACACGCGAGCCCCCCACACCCAACCCCACTCCCGGAGGCCAGCCATGAGACTCCGAGCGCTCGTTTCGATTGCCGCCGTCACCCTTCTCGCCCTTCCTTCGTCCGCCGAGATCGTCCACGTCGACTGCGAGGGTGGCGGTGACTTCCTCACGATCCAGGAGGGCCTGAACGCTGCCGGTGAAGGCGACACGGTGCTCGTCGCTCCCGGGACCTACACCGGTCCCGCGAACCGCGACCTCGACTTCGGAGGAACCAACATCGTCCTTCGCGGCGTCGCCGGCCGGGACGCGACGACCATCGACTGCGAGCAGCAAGGCCGCGGCTTCTACTTCCAGAGCGCGGAGGACAGCACGTCCTTGGTGGAGGGCTTCACCGTCACCGGGGGATGGGCCGACGGCCTGGGCGGCGGCGCACTCTGCGCCGGCGCGTCGCCGACGTTCAGG
>JALGVU010000088.1 GCA_025774545.1 bacterium
CAGGGATTCCAGGTGTTCGGGATGCGCACGAGCGTCTTCAGCGTCGAGGGCCTCTCCGAGGACGCCGTCATGGCCACGTACGGCACGGGCCGGCGCGGGTACGGGGTGGGGTGGATGCGGACCGCCGCGCGGGACCTCTACAGCGAGGACACGCTCCTCGCCGGCTACGGCATGGAGGTGCCGGTCGAGGGCCTGAGGCTCGGCCTCGCCGTCAAGCGGTTCTCGATCGGCGCGCCGGGCTACGAGTGGTACAACGATCCGGCGTTCGACGACGATGGCGACGCAGGCTTCGCCTTCGATCTCGGCGGTCTCTACCTCCGAGGGAACTGGCGCGTCGGCGCGACCGTGCGGAATCTGGGAGAGCCCGAGCTCAAGCTGATCGAGACGACCGAATCGACCGATCCCGTGATGAGCGAGCTGCGTCTCGGCGGCTCGTACCTCTTCCGCGAGGTCATGCTCCTGACTGCGGAGTGGCGCGTGCCGCGCGACGTGCCCGAGTACTACGAACAGAAGAGCAGCCTGAACCTGGGCACCGAGATCTGGTTCTACGACGCCTTCGCGCTCAGGACCGGCATGAACAGGGACAGGATCACGGCAGGCTTGGGCCTTCGAACGAAGAACCTCTCGATCGACGTGGCGCTCCTGTCCGAGCGCCGGATCGGGAGCCTCTACCGGCTCTCGGCGACCGTCTCGTGGTAGGAGGGCGGCGCCGGATGATAAGCGTAACGACAGGGCGGACGATGAAGGAAGGTCCCATCCATATGAGAGTCATAATTCTCGGAGCGATCGTCCTCGCGGCGCTGGCCGGGCCGGCGTCCGCGGTGACGACCCTGAGCGGCTACTCCTCCTTCATGACGGAGATGAGGAGCAGCGGGGGCGGTGATCCGAGCTGGCAGCTTTCGAACCCGCAGCTCTACACCGAGCTCTTCCTGAAGACGAGTCCCTGGACCGACGTCGACACCTACCTCAAGACCTCGGTCGAGTCGAACCGCTTGGTCGACGACCTGAAAGACACGAAGTTCTTTCTCCGCGAGGCCCACATGCGCTACCGCTGGGACAACGTCGAGGCGTATCTCTTCGGCGGGCAGAACAGGTTCTGGCTCGGCGAGCCGCTTCTCGACATCGTGAACCAGGACGTCGTCAAGCAGGACGACTACGGACCGCGGGCGCAGGGCATCCGCGTCGACTTCTGGGACGTGTACGGGATCACTGGCGCGGCCTTCCTCTCCGAGCGGAGCGACTACTTCAAGCGTCCCTACGCCGAGCTGCCCGACGCGGAGCAGGGGTACTACCCCGGAACGACCGACGCCGACACGATCTCGGGAAGCACCGACGACTACCGGGCCATGCGTCTCTACCGGACCTTCCGCGAGCGCACGGTCAACGTCGGCGCGACCTACGCGAGGAAGGACTTCACGCGCCACGGCGACGGGTTCTACCACGGCCGCACGCAGGACTTCGACGAGGTCTACGCGGTCGATCTGGAGCTCGCGCTCGGCGATCTCCTGCCGCCGCTCTCGCGGTTCGGGCGCGTCACGCTCGTTTCCGAGTACGGCAGGAACACGTCCGGGTGGCAGTGGGAGGCCGACGGGTCGCGACCCGCCGGATTCAAGACGGAGTTGAGGGACGTGCGTGTCGGCCCGCTTAAGTTCCTCGGGTCCTACCAGGACTTCGGCACGCACTTCTACAGCGACGGACTCGCGTCGGGTGACAACAAGGACCGGAACGACTACTCGCAGTACTACGTCGAGGGACGCTACCGCGTTCCCCTGAAGGCCATCAACCTGAAGTACTGGCTCCGCCACAGCGAGCCCGAGCATCCTGGCGCGACCAGCTATTCCGAATCGGTCGGGGAGACCGACGAGTGGGGGAGCGAGCTCTACCTCGAGTTCATCAACGGCTTCACGGGCAAGGCCGAGTACAAGGTCTACGAGGACGGGAACGGTGTGTGGCCGAACCTCTTCTTCGAGGTGACGGGAGAGAACCGGCTCGTCAAACTCAGGACGCAGTTCCGAATCAAGGACATCGACTCGAACTTCGCGATCAACGCCTTCGGGTTCGAGGCGAACGTGAACCTCACCGACAACTGGAAGTTCTACTCGCGCGTGATGAACGTCGACGAGGAGACGGAGTCGCGTCAGACGGCGTTCGCGCAGGTCCGATACCTCGGATGGTCGGGCGCCGAGTTCTTCGTCGAGTTCGGGAATCCCGATCAGAGCAACGACCTCGTCAACGACGGCGACTTCGTCAATCACGATTCCGGTGCGACGACCGACAAGGTCTTCAAGGCGTTCTTGAGAATCTACTACTAGGTGGGAATCCACTGCCGGGCTTAGGGTCAAGCCTGAAACCACTTCCGAAAGGGCGCCATTGAGCGCCCGAGCTGGAGACGACGACATGAACGGACGATACCTTGTGGCAGCGGCACTTCTGGCAGTGGCCATCATCGCGATCGGGGCGTGCTCGGCTGTCGCCGGCATCGCGAAGGCCGACGGCGGAATCGAGCTCACGTACGACGACCCGTACGCGGCGTCGGTCCATCTCGCCGGCAACTTCAACAACTGGAGCGCGACCGAGGCGCCGCTCACGATGGACGACGACGGCACGTGGCGGATCGTGCTTCCGTTCGACGCCGGCAGGTACGAGTACAAGTTCGTCGTGAACGGGTCGGAGTGGGTCGCGGATCCCGACAACCCGAAGGTGACGGGGGACTACGGGAACTCGGAGCTCACGGTGAACGACGAGGGCGAGCCCGTGATCGGAGCGGCCGGGCCCTCCATATCGAACACGCCCTTGAGCGCCCGGGTCAACGTGAACGGCTGGTACCGGGCGACGTACGACACGGAGTCGCGGGAGCCGAACGAGCCAAGATGGCGGCTCGACCGGCCGTCCCACGAGATCTACATTTCGGTGAACCCGACCGTCACGCCCCAGGTGACCGGGAGCGCCACGATGCGCTTCGACTCCGGCACCGGCGACATCAAGGAGCTCACGGCCGACCTCTACAGCGGTCACATCAGGCTCGAGGGCGGGCCGTTCACGGTCACGGGTTTCTACAATGAGGAAGCGCTTCAGTTCGACGATCCGCTCGAGACCGTCGGGCACATCGACCTCGACGGGACGATCACCGAGGAGCACATCCCCTTCGGCCGCGGCGCGCAGGGCGCCGTGCTCGAGATGGAGTTCCTCGGCACCGACCTCATGGTGGCGTACGCGAACCAGTACGACTACCACATCATGAACGACCCGATCACGTACGACAACACCGACACGGATCTTCTGGCGGCGAGGCTCACGAGCCCGCTCGGACCGGTCAACCTCGGCTGGACCTTCACGTCGTGGCGCGACGGCTGGTGGGTCAAGTACAGCGGGAGCAACGCGATTCCTGAGCTCGACGATTACCTGGCGGAGAGCGGGACCACGAGCGACTGGTTCGAGCTCGAGAACACCGAGCGGTGGATCGGTCTCGACGTCGACTGGCCGGTCAGGGGTGACGAGCTGGGGGTCGCCGCCGAGTACGCGTTCTACAACTACCGCGGCCGCTGGGACGTGGGGAACCGTGAAAAGGTCGAGGGCACCGATTTCTCGAACGGCTCGATCGACGTGCCGATCGGCGACGTGGGCGGCGGAGTCGGGCGGGTCATCGTTCGGTACGTTCCCATGGTGCCTCTCAAGTTTCGTTTGGAAGGGACGGCGTTGAACGTCTACCGCATGGACCCCGATGAGGAGTTCATCTCGTTCGGCTCGCCGGTGTGGGCGGGCGAGCCGCTCCGCCAGTACACCGACGTGCGCTTCGACGGCTCCCCGCTCGTGGTGAACGTCTTCGGTCCGACGCCGAAGCGCGCCGACTGGGGGATCGAGTTCGACGCCGGCTTCGAGTTCGGCATCTTCGACATGGGGCTGGAATACGACCACGACCACTACGACTGGAACTACGGTGCGTCGGCCGCAGCTGAGCGCGGCGACGGTAGGTGGGAGGGCGCGTCGAAGAGGCTCGCGACCCGATTCAGGGCGAACGTGCTCGCCGATCGCTCGTGGGTCGAGCTCGCGACGGAGAGCTGGAGCCACGATCTCGACGAGGGGATCTGGGATCCCTACGACACGTTCGAGACGATCGTGAGTGGCCGCTACAACTTCACCGACGAGATCGGCGCGCTCGCGGACATCAGGATCATGAGGTACGAGGACGTCCCGGGCTCCGACGGCTTGAAGCAGGAGACGTTCTGGGCGCCCTATCTCGCGCTCGCCTACAGTCCGAGGAAGAACATTGAGCTAAGGCTCGGATACGGCATCGATCCCCTGAGCTACACCGACACTCCCGTCGAGGGGCGGGCGAACGGCAGGGAGCGCTGGCGCTCCGAGTATCTCTGGGATCACAGCGACGCGGACGTCGTGTCGGCCGAGCGGGCTCTCGAGGACGCGCGGACGCTCGGCGTCATGGCCGTGATCTCGTTCTAGCCGCGCTGAAACACGATCGGGACGCGCGCGTTCCCGAAGCGACGACACAGGAGGTCGAGGCAACAGTGACAGCTTCCATCACGAGAATCCGGCTGGTTCCGGCCGCGCTGCTTCTCTTCTCCGGGGCGGCACTCCTCCTCTCTTCGTGCGCCGGCATCCTCTTGGTCATCGAGGACAGGCTGCCGCCACCGTACGAGGCGGACGACGGCATGCTGTTCAGCTACCAGGCGCCGTCGGCGCGGCAGGTGACGCTGGCCGGGAACTTCAACAACTGGGGCGGGACGCAGGGGGGCGGCCGGTACGACGCGAGCATCGATCCGATGGACGACACGGACGGGAACGGGGTCTGGACGATCTCCGTTCCGCTGCCTCCGGGCCGCTACCAGTACAAGTTCGTCATCGACGGCGGCGTCCGGTGGGAGACGGACCCGAGCAACCCGGACACCGACTTCGAGGGTGGCATCGAGAACTCGCTCATCATCGTGCAGCCTGGCGTTCGCTACGACATCGAGCGCGTCACCGGCACGGTGATCGGCGGCGGGCAGGCGGTCTTCGCTCGCGACGAGGCCGACGCGGCCGAGGACGAGGCCGCGGCCGAGCCCGTCGACGTCGCCTTCGAGTACGCGGGCGACGGGGGGCGCGTCGAGGTCGCGGGTGACTTCAACGACTGGGAACCGACCGCGCTCGAGAAGGGCGAGGACGGCGTCTTCCGCACAACGCTCCCGATCGCCCCGGGGACGTACGAGTACAAGTTCGTGATCGACGGAACGTGGGTCGCGGATCCCGACAACTCCGACACCGTCCCCGACCCGTACGGCGGGCAGAACTCGGTCCTGACGGTGGAGTGACCGCCGATGCGAAGTCGACGCGGTTCTGAGTCCGGACGGCAGGATCGAGCGGAGACCCCCGAGCCTAAGCGGTCGCCTCGCTTCGGGAGGAGCCGCGTCCACGACAGTCTGACCGCGTACACGTTTCTGGCGCCGTTCGTCGTGATCTTCGGCGTATTCCTGGCCTACCCGGTCTTCTACTCGCTCTACCTGGCTCTCCATCGCGTGCCCACCGACTCGTTCGACGTCTTCGGGGGGCTCGTCTTCGTGGGTCTGTCGAACTTCGCGAAGCTCATGGCCGACCAGAAGTTCTGGTGGTCGGTGCTCATGACCCTCTACTACGCGGCGCTCATCATCCCGACAGGCATCGCCGCGTCGCTCGCCCTGGCGCTCCTTCTTCATAATCGGCTCAAGTGGGTCGCCGTGTTCCGGAGCGCGTTCTTCATGCCGTACGTGCTCGATATGCTCGTCATCGGGATCGTCTGGACGCTGATCTACAGCCCGCACGTCGGCATCCTCGTCAGGATCCTCGAGACGGTCGGTATCACCGCGTTCTCGGAGAAGGGCTTCCTCGGAATGCCGGGCTCCGCGATGCCGGCCGTCGTCTTCGCGAACGTCCTGAAGGGCGCCGGGTTCGGGATGATCCTCTACCTCTCGGCCATTCAGAACATCCCGAGGTCGCTCTACGAGGCCGCCGAGATCGACGGCGCGTCCGGGTGGCAGCGCTTTCGCGCGATCACGCTGCCGCTCGTGAAGCCGATCACGCTCTTCATGGTGATCATCGGGACGATCAGCGCGCTGAACGCGTTCGTCGAGGTCTACGCTATGACGAGCGGCGGTCCGAACGTCGACGTGGGAGGACGCGCGCTCGGCGCGACGTGGGTCACCGGCTACTACGTGTTCGACACGTTCTACACGCAGTTCAAGCTCGGGTACGCCGCGGCGATGTCGTACGTGCTCCTGGCGCTCACGCTCATCATCTCGCTCGTCAACAGGCGCTTCCTGCGCTCGGAGGTCTAGCCGGTGGAGGCACAGCCGGGGATTGCGATCAGACGCGCGCTCGTCTACGTGGGGCTCACGCTCGCGGCGATCGTCGTTCTCTTCCCCTTCTTCTGGATGGTCATCACGGCCGTGAAGGAGCCGGGGCACGCGTTCACGGCGGAGGTCCTCCCGCGCCACCCGACGCTCGATAACTTCCGGCGCGTGCTGTCCGACTTCGGGTTCGGGCGGTACTTCCTGAACAGCGTGATCGTCGCGACGACGGCCGCCTTCTTCGCGACGCTCTTCGCCTCGCTCGCCGGCTACGTCTTCGCGAAGAAGAAGTTCTTCGGGCGCGACAAGCTCTTCGGGTTCCTGCTCGCCTCGCTCATGATCCCGGGCATGATGTACGTCGTGCCCCAGTTCGCGATCATCAACGCGTTCGGCTGGATGAACACCTACCGCGCGATGATCGTGCCTCACCTTGCCAACGTCTTCGGCCTCTTTCTCATGAGGCAGTACATGATGACGATCCCGAGCGAGCTCCTGGAGGCCGCAAAGATCGACGGCGCCGGCGAGTGGCAGGTATTCCGGACCATCATGGTCCCCCTCTCGATCCCGATCATCGCGACTCTTTTTCTGCTGACATTCCAGTTCCATTGGAATAACTTCCTCTGGCAGCTTATTGTTACCAACGTGGAGAGGCTCTACACGGTGCCCGTGGGCCTCGCGCTCTTCAGGAGCCAGCACGAGCAGTCGTACACGCTGATCATGGCAGGCTCCTGCATCTCGGTGCTGCCGATCGCCGCGCTCTTCTTCTTCGCGCAGCGGTACTTCATCGAGGGCATGACGATGGGGGCGCTCAAGGGATAACAGGAGCGGCGGTCGGGGGACGGACTCCGCGTGGCGGCCGGGGGGTGCGGGGCCGGCGCTTGGGTCGACATGGGCCGGCGCCTGCGCCGGTGTGGGGCCGGCGCTTGGGTCGACGTGGGGCCGGCGCCCGACTGCAGGCCGTCACCCGAGGATTGCTCGAAGGGAGCGACACGATGACAAAAGCGACGGCGGCGAGGGGGGCGCTCAGGGCGATGATGCGGACGGCGCCCAAGGCGATGGTCCGGACGGCCATCGTTGCGGGGGCAGCGGCCCTCCTTCTGGGAGGCTGCGGCGGCGGGCGGGAGCAGGCGACGCTCACCGTCTGGCAGACCTACAACGACGAGGAGTCGCCGGTCTTCCGGGAGATCGTGGCGAGCTTCGAGGAAGCGCACGGGGTCACGGTCGAGGTCGTGCGTCTTCCGTTCGCGGGGGCGGAGCCCAAGATCCAGACGGCCCTCACGACGCGCACCGAACCCGACATCGCGAGGGTAGACGTGTCGTTCCTGGCGAAGCTCGCGAGCAAGAACGCGCTCCTGTCGCTCGAGGAGTACGTCCCGCGCGAGTTCCGCGAGGAGATCCTGCCGGTGGCGCTCTCGAGCTGCGTCTACGACCGACAGCTCATGGGGCTGCCCGACCAGACCAACGGCCTCTGTCTCTTCTATAACAGAGAGCTCTTCCGGCAGGCGGGCCTCGATCCGGATCGAGCGCCAGCGACGTGGGACGAGCTGATCGAGTACGGAGAGAGGCTCACGGACGCGGACGAGGGTGTCTTCGGGATCGGTGTCAGGAACTCGCTCTGGTGGTCGCTCCCGTTTTTCTACACGCACGGCGCCCAGTTCCTGTCGGCCGACGGTCGACACTGCCGCCTCAACAGCAAAGAGGGCATCGCGGCCTTCCAGCTCAAGGTCGACCTCCACCGGAAGCACGGGATCGAGGGCGGCGCCTGGCGATCCGGCGGGATCCAGAACGACCTCGGATTCCAGAACGGCCGGTACGCGATGATCCTGAACGGTCCCTGGGCCGTCGAGAACCTCAAGAGGACCGGGATCGACTTCGGCGTCGGGCTCATTCCCGCCGGTCCGGAGGGGAGCCGCACGAACGTGGGCGGCAACAACCTCGTCATCTTCAAGAGCACGAAGCGTCCCGAGCTCGCGGCCGAGTTCCTGAAGTTCGTCGCGAGCGAGGAGATTCAGCGCATGTGGGCGACGAGGCTCGGGCAGATCCCGGTCAACGTCAGGGCGATGGACGCCATCACCTCGGAGGAGCATCCGTACCTGGCGGTGTTCGCGAAGCAGATGGAGACGGCGATCGCGCGGCCTCAGACTCCGTACTACCCAGAGATCGAGAACCTCATGAACCCGGAGATGCAGGCGGCGCTCGACGGAACGAAGACGGCCAAGGAAGCGCTCGACGCGGCTTGCGAGGAGATCGACGATCTCCTCGCGGGGGAGTGACGGGCGCGTTCACCCAGCGCGGGGGGAACACAGATGAGACGGTGCATGCTTGTGGTTCTGAGCCTCTGGGTCCTTTCGGCGACGCTCGCGGGCGCCGAGGTGCTCGCGACCTGGGAGGATCCCGAGTACGATGACTACGGCGGCGGGACGTACACCTATCCCACGAACGAGGCGTTCGGTGAAGGTGGGGAGGCGGACCTCCTCTCGTTCAGCATCGAGAAGGAGAACGGGAACCTCCAGTTCGTGTTCAAGATCAGGAACCTCGTCGATCCATGGAACGTCGGCAACCGCCTCACGATCGTCGCGGTCGCGATCGACACGCAGGAGGGCGGCGACGAGGAGCTCAGGCGGAACGCGAACGTCCGCCTGGAGGAGCCGTCCGAGTACCAGATCTTCGCGGCGGGCGAGATCGTGCAGGTCATCGATGAGGAGTCCGAGGCCGTCGAGATAGGCGCGACTGTCACGACGGACATCGCCGCGGGGACGATCCGGATCTCCGTCCCGATCGAGTCGATCAACGGGGCGGCGTCCGGGTGGCGCTTCACGCCCGCCGTCGGGCTTCAGGACGACTACGGGGCGGGCGGCCTGGGCGACTTCCGAGAGGTCAAGGCCGAGTCGGAGGAATGGCGGGGCGGCGGCGGCGACGATCTGGCGATCGATCCGAACGTCTACGATATCGTGGTGCCGACGCATAGAAAGGTGCTCGGGATCTTCGGTCGGAAGAGCCGCCCGCAGGAGGAGATCCTCACGGACTACGATCTGGCGAACGCGAAGCTGGCGGTCCTGCCCGCGCTCGAGATAGAATAGGGGATCGCGGCGGGGGGCGTTCCCGGGGCATCGGCGCTCCGGAGGGCGAGCCCTCGTCGCGCGAAGCCCCGGTACGAATCGATCGACTCGCCCGGCGCTCCCTGCCGGGCGAGTGGCAGAAGGAGGAGGTGGAACGGATGACCGGCAGAGAGCGGCCCGGACCGGCGAGCGCGACCCTGATCGCGGCGGCCATCATCGCGGTTCTCGCGATCGCGCCGATCCCGTGCGCCGCCGACGCGGAGCCGCCCGTGGCGGCCGAGGGCGGAGTGCGCTTCAGCGTGCACGCGCCCGATGCTGCGACCGTGCATCTCGCGGGCCAGTTCAACCAGTGGGACCCCGCGTCGCTCCCGATGTCCGACGACGACTCGGACGGCGTGTGGGAGATCGTCATCGAGCTTCAGCCTGGGCGGGCGTACGAGTACAAGTTCGTCCTGAACGGAGGCGACGAGTGGCG
>JALGVU010000338.1 GCA_025774545.1 bacterium
CGCGAACGCCAGCCGCACGCGCCCGCCCTGATCGTCCGGCAGGTCCGAGACCGAGTCGATCGCCGGGTAACTGTCGAGCCACTCGATCGTGAGATCGGTGCACGCGGGGTTCACCCCTCCGCCAGCATAGGAGTGGTCGGACCTCCAGCGAAGGTCGCCGGTCACGGGCGCGAGCCTCTGCCACGCCGCACCGGGAGCAACGTCCTCCCAGGTGGTCCCCCCGTCGGCGGAGAGCTCCCACGTGACCGAATCGGTCTGTGCCGTACTCAGCCGCGCGCGAACGGCCGCGTCGTCGGCCGCGGCGATGTCGAGCGACTGCCCGACGTTCGCGTCGAGCTTCCACCCGCGCTGGAAGACCTCCACCACCTGAAACCCACCCTCGAAGTCGGCCACGAAGGCGTGATCGCCGTCGAGCGCCACGCCGTAGGAGCGGCCCGGCGTCGCCACGCTGCCCCTGTGTACGGGGGCCGTGGGGTCGCTGATGTCGATGATGGCGAGATCGCCCAAGTAGTTGGCCACGAAGAGCCGGTCGCCCGAGACAGCTACGTCCTGCACGGACTCCGGGAGCATGCATGTCGCGACGCTGACCGGGGTCGTCGGATCGGTGATGTCGACGACCCGCACCCGGTTCGAGAGCTCAGCGACGTACGCGTAGTCACCCGAGACCGCGACGGCCATGGCGATGCTCACGACTCCGAGGCTGCCGGCGGGAAGGGGATTCGTGGGATCGGTGATGTCTATGATCTGGAGGTTCGCGTTCCGGGCCGCCACGTAGGCGTAGTTGCCGGCGACCGCCAGAGCCTCGGCGTCGCCGACTGTGTCGATCTCGGCCGTTGGGACGGGATTCGTGGGGTCGCTGATGTCGATGATCTGGAGACCACCTCCGAAGTCGGCCACGTACGCGAAGTCCCCCGCCAGGACGACATCGCGCGCGGACCCTGGCGTGTCGGCGAACCCGACGATCCCCGGACTCGTGGGATCGTCTATCTCGAGCACCGTGAGCCCCGCTCCGGCGTCGGCCACGTACATGTAGTTGCCCGCGACGGCAACGTCGTACGCCAACTCGATGATATCCCCGCTCCCGACGAAGTACGGGGTCGTCGGGTCGCTGATGTCGATCACGTCGACCCCGCCCGCCCCGTCCGCGACGAACGCGTAGTCGCCCGAGACGCAGAGGCCGTAGGAGAAGTGGGACGTGTTGTACCCCCCCGCGAGGCTTCCGTCCACGGGATCAGCGATCGACAGCACGAACAGACCGGCGCCGTCGCACGCCACGTACGCGTGGGCGCCCTCGACGGCGAGGCCCTGGGCCGATCCGGCCGTGGCGTAGCTCTGCACCCCGACGGGATTCGTCGGATCGGTCACGTCGATCACCTCGAGGCCTCCATCAAAGGAAGCCACATAGGCGAAGTTGCCCGAGATCACCACGTCCCGCGCGCTTCCCGCGGTGCCGTGACTCCCCGCAGGCACCGGGTCCGTCGGATCGCTGATGTCCACCACCAGAAGACCGCTCCCGGCGTACGCGATGTACGCGTAGTCCCCGGCAATGGCGACACCATACATGGACTGGGGGGTGTCGTAGCTCCCCACCAGGCTCGGAACGGCCGGGTTGCTCACGTTGTACACGAGCAGGCCGTCCAATCTGTCCGCCACGTAGACGATGTCGCCGTCGACGGCAACGTCCCGCGCATCGTTGGAGAGAACGCCCGCTCCCACCAGCGACGGCGACGTTGGCGTGCTGACGTCGACGACCTGGAGGCCTCCGACCCCGTCCGCGACGTAGACGTAGTCGCCGGCGGCGGCGACGTCCATGGCCATCCCGACTGTCGCGACGCTGCCGGCGCCGAACGGACTCGTCGGGTCGCTGATGTCGACGGCCTCAAACCCCGACGACCCGTCCGCGACGTAGGCGTAGTCGCCAGCCAGCGCGACGCCGATGGCGTTGCTGGGCGTGTCGTAGTATCCGGCAAGGTCCGGCGCCGTGGGATCGGTGATGTCGAGTACGACCAGACCACCGTTGCTGTTCACCACGTAGGCGTAGTCGCCGGCGATGGCCACCCCGATGTGCGGGCCGCCCGGGTGATCGTAGAATCCCGCGAACTCGATTTCGAAGGAAGGAAGGCGGAGCTCGCCCAGCGTCGTGTTCCAGTCCGCCGTCGTGCTCAGCGTGTCGCAGTGCGACTTGGTCGTGAAGTCCTCCACGTACTCGTGCAGCGTCGCCGCCGCAGGGACACAGAAGACCCCGACGAGGAGGGCCGCCAGCAGGTACCGGTGCGACTGCGTGTGCCAGCGCATTGCCGACTCCTTTCGTTCGCACGGCACGGCGGGACCGTACATCCCCCGCCGCGCGGTTCGGACACGGGCGTGAGGCCATCGACGGCAGGATCGACCGCCTGGCTGGCCACAGAAGCCTCCGAGCCACGAGGCCTGCCTCACCTACATAAAAGGGTGATCGAAACGAGCATACCACATGTCCTGCCACTAGTCATTAGTGAAGACTGAGAAAACCCGCTGAGGAAGTGAAGGGCCGAAACGGAGCCCATGCCGGGGGCGAGGGCTCATGTGGGGGTGTTCATGGTGGCCGGCGCTGACCGCCGCTGGCCGAGAGTCCGGAGCTGCCTGTCGGGGAAGACCTTAGACCCGCTCGACCGTCCGATCGCCGGATCTGATCTCGCCGATCACGCGCGCGCCGACTGGATCCTCGCTCAGGCCGCGCAGGAGATCGTCGGCGGCGTCCTGGTCGACGGCGAGCACCATCCCGATCCCCATGTTGAGGACCCTGTCGAAGATCCCGCCGCCGGTGATGTGGGCGAGCCCGTGGAGCTGCTCGTTGCCGAGGAACGGCTCGAGTGCGGTGAGGTACTCCCGGTGAACCTTGAGGAGCTCGTCCCCCACAGTGCAGCCGAGTTCGTGGATGTGCGTCTCGACGTACATGCCCGCGTTCTCGAAAAGCAGGTGTCTCGCCAGCGAGTAGCCGTTGGTGTGAAGCCCCGACGAGGCGAGCCCGATGAGAACGTCGCCCGGTGCGATCGGTGGGACGTCCACGATCTCGTCGCTGCACCGTCGTCACTCCGGACTAGGCCAACTGTCGCTGCTCAACTACGAGAGGAAGTGGTGTGCTGAAGCGGCTCGACCGAAAAGCGTGAACTGCGCGTGAACGCGGGGCAACTCCAGTCGCGGCTCGCCGCCCGTTTCCGAACAGCTCATCTCTCCTCACCAACCACGTCCCCATCGCTACGTGAATAGCCTCGTAGCGGGCCCCGACCACGAAGCGAAGCGGGCCGCGCCGGAGGTGGCCTCCCCGCCCGCCCTCCGGCCGAGCAAGGAGGAGCGCCCCCGAGATCGTCCCCAGGAGCGCTTCTCTCGTGCGCGTCGGGCACCGAAGCCGGTGAACTAGTTGAACATGGCCTTGATGCTGCCCCAGCTCGTCTCCTCGACCGCCGAGATGCAAGGGAGGTCCGAGTAGAATCTGATGATGAAGTAGTCCGGCGGGTAGGGGTCACCGTTCCAGTAGTCGCCCCACCACTCGATCGCCGCGATGGGCACGGGGTCATTGCAGAGCCAATCGTCGGCACACTCGGTATCGAGTCCCCCAACGAAGCCCTCAAACTGCGATGAGATCGAACTACCTCCGAGCAGCGGATACTGCACCCATTTGGGGAGGCCATCCGCGCCCCAGAGGATGAACGCAAACTCGACAGGGTAGCCGAGAGCGTCTGTCAGCGGAGTCCAGTCGGGCAATCCGAAGTACTCGGATCTGATGACCCCCTCGTCATTCCAGAGCTCGTACGTCTCACACCAGCCCCACTGGGGCGGATAGAGCAGGACCGCCTGGATGCTGATCCAGTAGACGGTCCCGGGCTCCTGGTCGAAATACGGGATTTCCTGATAGTAGTGGTACTGCTCGACTTCTGGGTCGTAGTCCTCGTAGTAATCGAAGCACTCGTGATAGTAGAGGAGCTCGTCCGGCCGGCTGAAGTCTAGACACGAGTCTGCCGGGGATGTCTGCCAGATCGTGCCCTCACTGTCAAGCGTCGGCGCCCCAAGCGCAGCGCTTGCCACGAGAAGAACAGCTAGAGCGATTGCGGTCTTCATCTTTCATCCCTCCTCGTTCTGACCATCAACGGAATCGCGGATGTGGACCTGGCCCGTCGCCGGCCAGGGGTGCGTCACAGCAAAGCGCCATCGCATCACCTCTCCTTCCTGCTGTTGGGATCGTTGGGAGGACGGAGGCCGCAGCTTCTCGTCTGATCGGCGAGAAGCCCCGAGCGCACGCTCTTCGGGCCCGGGGCCCGCCGCCCGAGAGGCCCTATGCCTCTCCCGAGCCGTGCCCGGACCTCTCCCAGGTCTCCAGAGCACGTCGAGCGGGATGTAGATGAGTCGCTGTCAGACTACAACAGTATTGACAGTCAGTCAATACCTATTCTGCGATCCCCGCTTATGTACCTCCCCGGGAAACCGGCCGCCGGCGGACGTGGGGCAGCTCCCACCGTCTCGGCAGCTGATCCCCCATCACGCCGTGAATAGCTCTGCAGCAGGCCCCCGCCACCAAGCACGAAGCCGCCGGCAGCAATGCCGGCGGCTTCGTTCACAACGGGCTCCGGGACGCAGTAGCTGATGCCACCTCCGGCCGTTCCGAAGCCGGGCTTCTGTCCTCCACTCATGTTATGCTACTCTGGTCAGCAGGATGCGCTGTGGAGGGACAGTGAGGCCACGCCGAGTGCTTGCAGGAGGGATCTGACCCGCGCGGCCCGATTCCGTGCACTCGTCGGGAGCAGCCGTCCGGAAGATGACCCGCTCGCATTGCATTCACGGACGATGACGGTACTGCCGGGAGGTTCCTGACGCGTCGGGACACGTGGCTGACTGCAGTGGTGTGCGTCCTTCTGTTGGCAACCCCCCAGGTCCGGTGCCTGGCCGGAGGCGGCGCTCTGGGTCCGAACACCAGAGTGAACAGCGGAGGCGATGGTTACCACCAGGGCGATCCGGACGTTGTCGTGGGACCCGAGGGAAACGTGTACGTGGCGTGGTCGGAGTGGAGGCACGTTGACGGATCGGTGTACTTGTCGCGCTCAACGGACGGCGGTGTCAGCTTCGAGCCGGACGTGCGCGTCGATCCTGGCGACTCCGCTGCAGGTTACCGATCGGATCTGGTTCAGTTCCCTTGCGTCGCGGTCGACGGTGCCGGGATCGTCTACGCTGCCTGGGTGTCGCGAAGCGTCGGTGAAACCGGGCGCGTGTACTGCGCACGCTCAGTTGATCGGGGTGTGAGCTTCAAGGCTCCGGTGCTCGTCAGCGATTCCGATGTCAACGATCGTGGGTGGCCCCACATTGCGGGCGACCCTCGGGGAGGCGTCTATCTCGTCTGGTGTGACTTCAGGAACAGCGAGGAGTACTTCGATCTCTACACCTCGTGGTCAGCGGACGGGATCAGCTTCACACCAAACGTGAAGGCCAATCTCCCTCCCGCAGGTCCGGCGTGCACACCACCGCTTCCGGAGATCGCCGTCGGAGACATTCCAGGCTACGTGTACATCGTCTGGCGGGGCGGCTGGTACGACAGATGGATCTTCGCAT
>JALGVU010000089.1 GCA_025774545.1 bacterium
GTGAGCGTCTTCCACAGCGAGAGCGGAATCCTCTTCAATCTCATCGACGGGGTCATCCGCGTGATCTTCTTCCTCGCGTACATCTGGGGCATCTCGCGGTGGAAGGAGATGCGACGCGTCTTCGAGTATCACGGGGCCGAGCACAAGACGATCTTCATGCAGGAGGCGGGAGAGGAGCTGACGCCCGCGAACGCGGCGAAGTACGCGACGAGGCACCCGCGCTGCGGGACGAGCTTCCTTCTCATCGTGATGGTAGTGAGCATCCTCGTCTTCATGCTGACGGGGAGACCCCCGACGATCGCGCACCGGCTCGCCCGGCTCCTCCTGATTCCCGTGATCGCCGGCATCTCGTACGAGATCATGAAGCTCTCGGCGAAGAAGGCAGGCAGCCTCTGGGCGAGGGCTCTCTCGGCGCCCGGTATCTGGCTCCAGAGCATCACGACGAAGGACCCGTCGGTCGATCAGCTCGAGGTCGCGATCGCCGCCCTCGCGGCCGTACGGGTCGAGCCGCGCGACGCCCGCGAGGTGAACCATGCTTGAGAAGCTCAGGGCCATCAAGGACCGCCACGACCAGCTGACGGCGCTCCTCTCGGATGCCACCGTGCTCGCCGACCACAATCTCCTCCGGAAGCACTCCAAGGAGCGCGCGCGCCTCGATGAGATCGTCCAGGCCTACGCGGAGTACGAGCGCGTCGTCTCGGACGTCGCAGACGCGAAGGAGCTCTTGGAGACGAGCGATGATCCCGAGGCGAAGGAGTTCGCGAGGGGCGAGCTGGATGAGCTCGAGAAGAGGGAGTCCGAGCTCGAGGAGCAGATCAAGACGCTCCTGATTCCGCGCGACCCGAACGACGACAAGAACACGATCGTCGAGATCCGCGCGGGCACCGGCGGCGAGGAAGCGGCTCTCTTCGCGTCCGACCTCTACCGGATGTACAACCGGTTCGCCGACACCAAGGGCTGGAAGGTCGACGTGATGAACTCGAGCCCGACGGCGACGGGCGGCTTCAAGGAGATCATCTTCATGATCGAGGGGGACGGCGCGTACAGCAAGTTCAAGTACGAGAGCGGTGTCCACCGGGTGCAGCGCGTTCCCGCGACCGAATCGCAGGGAAGAATCCACACGTCGGCGGCGACCGTGGCCGTGCTGCCCGAGGCAGAGGACGTCGACGTCGACATCAGGCCCGACGACATCCACGTCGACGTCTTCCGCTCGTCGGGTCCCGGCGGGCAGAGCGTGAACACGACCGACTCGGCCGTCAGGATCACGCACCATCCGTCCGGGCTCGTGGTCACGTGCCAGGACGAGAAGTCGCAGCACAAGAACAAGGCGAAGGCCCTGAAGGTGCTCCGGGCGCGCCTCTTCGATCTCGCGCGGGCAGAGCAGGAGAAGGAGATGGCCGAGGCCAGGCGCAGCCAGGTCTCGACCGGTGACCGGAGCGCGAAGATCCGAACCTACAACTTCCCCCAGAGCCGTGTGACCGATCACCGAATCGGCGTGAGCATCCACGGCATCGAGCAGATCATGGACGGCGGCATCGAGGATCTGATCGATGCCCTCGCCACCCACTTCCAGGCGGAACAGATAGCGAACTCCTCGCAATGAAGACCTGGACGGTCCTCGAACTGATCGACTGGAGCAGGGAGTACCTCGCGGAGAAGGGTTTCGGGAACGCGCGTCTCGAGACCGAGCTTCTTCTCTCGCACGCGCTCTCCCTGAAACGGATCGAACTGTATCTGAACTTCGAGCGTCGGTTGAAGCAGGAGGAGTTGGCCGCGTACAAGGCGCTCCTGAAGAGGCGGCTCGCCGGCGAACCCGTGCAGTACGTCACGGGAACCGCCGCCTTCATGTTCGCCGAGTTCGAGGTCAACCCCGCGGTGCTCATCCCTCGTCCCGAGACCGAGGCCCTGATGGAGGTCGCGCTCGGGATGATCGGGGAGATTGCGCAGGGCCCACGCGTGGCGCTCGGGAGTACGGAGGCAGGCAGCGTCGATCCGTGCGAGAACGAGCTTCTGGTCGCCGACATCGGCACGGGGTCGGGCGTGATCGCGACGACGGTCGCGCTCAAGATGCCCGACGCGAAGGTGCTCGCGACAGACTCGTCGCCGGCGGCGCTCGACGTCGCCCGACGGAACGTCGAGCGGGCGGGGGTCGCCGACCGGGTCCGCTTCCTCGAGGGGAGATCGCTCGAGCCCCTCGCAGCGGAGGGTGTCCGCGGCCGTCTCACCGCGATCGTCTCGAACCCGCCGTACGTCCCGACAGGGGAGATCGAGACGCTGCCTGCGGACGTTAAGGGGTACGAGCCTCGCGAGGCCTTGGACGGCGGCACGGATGGGCTTGACTGCATCCGGGGTATTGTGCAAGATGGCCCCGCGTTCCTCGCTCCCGGTGGGGCGCTCGTTCTCGAGGTCGGGGACGGCCAGGCCGGGACAGTGCGGGATCTTCTTCGCGAGAGCCTCATCAGTGTGGAGGTATTCAGGGACTATGCGGGCAGAGACAGAATCGTTGCAGGCAGAGCAGGACCGCGACGGGAAGGCGGGGGGGACGATGGACAAGATCATCGTTGAGGGCGGCCGCCGGCTCGAGGGAGAGGTCCGGATCAGCGGCGCGAAGAACGCCGCGCTCCCGATCATGGCGGCGACGCTCCTGGCCCGCGGCGCCTACACGCTGCGGAACGTCCCGAGCCTCGTGGACGTGCGGACGATGGGGGAGATGCTCCGCGTGCTGGGCGCCGGAGTGGAGCACCACGACCACAGCATCACGATCGACACGACGGGCTGTGAGGCGCGCGAGGCGCCCTACGAGCTCGTGAAACAGATGCGCGCCTCGATCTGCGTTCTGGGTCCGATCCTCGCGCGGCACGGCGTCGCGCGGGTGTCGCTCCCCGGCGGGTGCGCGTGGGGCCCGCGGCCGGTCGACTTCCACATCCGCGCCATGGAGACCCTGGGGGCCAAGGTCACGCTCGAGCACGGCTACATCGTGGCCGAGTGCGAGAGGCTCAAGGGAGCGACGATCCACTTCGACACACCGAGCGTCGGCGCCACCGAGAACGCGATGATGGCGGCGTCGCTCGCCGAGGGCACGACGACCATCGAGAACGCGGCGCGCGAGCCCGAGATCGGAGCGCTCGCCGGGTTCCTGCGTTCGATGGGCGCGCGCATCACGGGGGACGGAACCGACAGGATCGTGATCGACGGCGTCGACGAGCTCTTCGCCGCCGACGTCGAGATCATACCTGACAGGATCGAGGCCGGCACGTTCATGGTCGCCGCGGCGATCACGGGCGGCGACGTCCTGATCACGGGAATGCGGACCGACCACTGCTCGGCCGTCATCGGCAAGCTCAAGGAGACGGGCGCCGAGATCACCGAGGAGGGCGGCGGGCTCAGGGTGAAAGGGCCCGTGTGGGCGCGGTCGGTCAACGTGACGACGGCGCCGTACCCGGGGTTCCCGACCGACATGCAGGCGCAGTTCATGGCGCTCATGAGCGTCGCCGACAGCACGGCGGTCATTACCGACACGATCTACGCCGACCGGTTCGCGCACGTTCCCGAGCTCAAGCGCCTCGGCGCCAGGATCAGGGTCGACCGGAACGTCGGCGTCGTGAACGGCGTGAAGAGGCTCTCGGGCGCCCGTGTGATGGCGACCGATCTCCGCGCGAGCGCCGCGCTCATTCTGGCGGGACTCGTGGCCGAGGGCGAGACCCACGTCTCGCGGGTCTATCACATCGACCGCGGATACGAGAAGATCGAGAAGAAGCTCGCGGAGTTGGGTGCGAGGATCAGGAGGGAGCGGGAGTAGGGGCGGCGCCTCAAGCGCGCTCCCTTGAATCCCGCCCGCTTCGATCCTCGGGCCGCTCCCAGGTCGGCGCTGTCGTTCCTGCGCCGGTGGTTCGGCAACTCCCGCGTCGGCGCTGCGGTGCCGGTCCAGCATCTCCCGCGTCGCGTCCAGGAGGCACGGTGGTCTCCCTGGTCGTTTTCGGTGAGAATCTCGTCTACCGCGTGGGCGGGACGGAGAAGAGCACCCGCACGCTCGTGCGGGAGCTCTCCCGGAACCCCAACCTCGACGTCCGCGTCGTCTCGGGATCCCGCGACGACCGCTACGGCGATGCCCGCCGCTACGAATACGACGATTGCGTCGCGGTCCCCCTCCGGGGACCGCGTCCGCTTCCGTTCCTGAGGGCTCACCTGAACGCGCGCGCGATCGGAAGCGAGGTGCGGCGCCGGCCGGCGTCGCTCCTCCTCGCCAACGCGCAGGCAGCACCCTTGGCCATGAACGCGTTCGACGGTCCGTCGGTCTACTTCCTTCGCGACGAGATGAGCCTGCACTCGTACCGGACGTACGAGACCCGTATCGTCAAGCGGATCAAGTTCGCCGGGCGCTACGTCCTCGACTACCCGTTCTTCCGCCGCTACCAGCACATGAACCGGAAGGCGATCCGCGACGCGGCTCTCGTGGTCGCGGACTCGGCGTACATGGCGAGGCGCGCGGAGCGCATGTTCGGGCGGCGGGTCGCGACCGTCTATCCGCTCATGGATCTCGAGGCGCTCTCGCGGATCGAACTCGCGCCGGTCGAGCGGCGGCCCCACGTCATGATGGTGGGGGACGACGAGGTGAAGGGGCTCTCCGTCTTCCGGAAGATCGCGGAGGCGCTGCCCGAGCACGAGTTCCTGATCGTCGGGAGGACCCTCGAGAACCGGACGGTCGGGAACCTCACGCAGAGAAGCTACGCGAGCGATCCCGTGGATCTCTACGGGTGGGCGCGGCTTATTCTCTGCCCCTCGGTCTGGGAGGAGTGCTTCGGGATGGCGGTCGTCGAGGCGGGAGCGCTCGGGATCCCGGGGCTCGTGTCGGCGCGCGGCGGTCTTCCGGAGACGGTCCCCGCGAGCTACTACACGGTCCCCGACCATCGAAGCGTCGATCGGTGGGTCGAGAAGATCCGTCACGTCCTGCACGATTACGAACGCCACTCCCGAACCGCAAAGGCCCACGCGCTCAGGTTCGACATGCGGCGGCAGCTTGCGGTCCTCGCGCGTGAGGTGCTCACGGCTACGGGCATCGACCTCGGGGTCCCGATCGAGCCGCCGGAGGACGTGGGGGAGCGCCGGGCCGAGGATGCGCGGGTCGAGGCCGAGCGCGGGGGCGAAGAGGCGCGGGTCGAGGCCGAGCAGGGGGTCGAACAGGTCGAAGCCGAACGCGAGGGCGAAGAGGTCGCCGCCGATCGCGAGGGCGAGCGGAGTGACGCCGATCGCGAGGAGGCCGAGGCGGAGCAGGAGCGTGTGCCCGCGACGGCCGAGACGGAACCGTGATCCCGGCGACCGCGAACGGTGGTTGCGACGCTGCCCCGCTGGTCGCCAGCACCGGCGTGCGAATCCTCCCGGCTCGAGCGATTGCCGCAGACACCCGCCCGCCGCGTTGACACCCCATCCTGCGGCCGATATACTCGCTGACAGAATCACGCAGCGGAATCGCCTGCGGTTCCTAACGGACGGGTCTTGTCCCGCTCGGACCCTGTCCACACCTCCAGACCACAGCGGGAGCACGCCATGTCCGATCCCTCCAAGCACGTCATCCTCGGCACCGCCGGGCACATCGACCACGGAAAGACCGAGCTCATCAAGGCGCTGACCGGCGTCGACACCGACCGGCTTCGTGAGGAGAAGGAGCGGGGCATCTCGATCGAGCTCGGTTTCGCGCGCCTCGATCTCCCGAGCGGAAACTCGATCGGCGTCGTCGACGTTCCCGGCCACGAGCGGTTCGTGAAGACGATGCTCGCGGGCGCGGCGGGGATCGATCTCGTGCTCCTCGTGATCGCCGCCGACGAGGGTGTCATGCCGCAGACCCGCGAACACATGGACATCATCGATCTCCTGGGGGTCGACGCCGGGCTCATCGTGCTCACGAAGACGGACCTCATCACGACCGAGGAGATCGAGCTCGCCGCGGACGAGGCCGAGGAGCTCATCGAGGGAACCTCGCTCGAGGGCGCGCCGATCGTGCCGGCTTCGTCCGTGACGCGCGATGGGCTCGACGAAGTCGTGACGCATCTC
The DNA here is from genome assembly GCA_025774545.1 of bacterium. GTDB lineage: Bacteria > Joyebacterota > Joyebacteria > Joyebacterales > Joyebacteraceae > JALGVU01. The sequence goes on from JALGVU010000089.1 coordinate 6,049, forward strand.
GAGGAGCTCGTCGTAGGTGTGCACGAACGTTCCGGGAAGGGGCCGGCGCGGCTCCCCGTCGACCGCGTCTTCTCGCTTACCGGGCACGGCACGATCGTGACGGGTACGCTCTGGTCCGGGAGCATCAAGATCGGCGACAAGCTCGAGATCTACCCGAAGGGCGGGACGACCCGAATCAGGAGCGTCGAGGTGCACGACCAGCCGGTCGAGCGCGCCGCCGCGGGACAGCGGACGGCGCTCGGCGTCCACGGTGTCGGCAAGGACGACCTCGACCGCGGGGACACGCTCGGGACCGCGGGCGCGCTCCACGTGACGCACATGCTCGACGCGCGACTCCGGGTCGTGGGGAGCACGAAGCCGATCGAGAACCGCACGCGAGTGCACCTGCACCTCGGGACCGCCGAGGTTCTCGCGAGAGTGATCCCGCTCGAGGGCGAGGTCGTGAGCCCAGGCGAGGAGGCTCTCGTGCAGATGCGCCTCGAGTCTCCGCTCGTCGCCGAGGCGGGCGACCTCTTCGTGATCCGGTCGTACTCGCCCGTGACGACGATCGGCGGAGGTCGGGTGATCGATCCCTCGCCCAAGCGTCACAAGCGAATGAAGGACGACGTCCTCGAATCGCTGACCGTGCTCGAGTCGGGCGGTCCGGAGGACGTGCTTCTGCACCTCGTCGATCAGGCCGGCATCGAGGGCGTGCCGAAGGCCGACCTCGAGCGGGAGACGAGCGGGTCGTCGAGCGAGGCGCTCGCGGCAATGCTCGGCGACGGGCGGCTCGTCAAGGTCGCCGGGCGGACGCTCACGTCCGAGCGCTACGTCGAACTAACATCGCGCGTGGGCGAGCTCCTGAAGACGTTCTCTGATGGAGCCCCGCTCGAGTGGGGGATGTCCGCCGAGGAGCTTCGCGGGAAGCTCTCGCGGAACCTCGATCGCGGCGTGCTCGATGCAGCGCTCCTCGCGCTTGCGGACGACGGAGTCGTGTCGCGGCGCGGGGATCTGGTGCGTTTGGGAGGCGCCGAGGTCGATCTCAGCGATGACCAGGCAGAGCTCGCCGCCGAGATCGAAGCGCGCCTCGAGGCCGCAGGCGCGAATCCGCCGACCTTGGACGAGCTTCGTCAGGGCCTGGGGAACAGGGACTTCGACTCGATCGTGAAGCTCCTGGCTGAGACGGGGCGCGTGGTGAAGGTGACGACGACGCTCCTCTTTCATCCTGGTGTTGTCGACGAGATCCGAGGCAAGGTCGTCGCGCACTTCGAGGGCGAGAGTCAGCTCACGGTGCCCATCTTCAAGGACATGGTCGGAGTGAGTAGGAAGTTCGCGATCCCGCTCCTCGAGTACCTCGACGGCGAGGGGACGACGATGCGGTCGGGGAACGTGCGGTTGAGGGGGAGGAAGGGGCGATGAGTATCCTGAAGCCCCGCAGGGGAACCCGCCAAGTCGCGATCGGCGACGTTGCCGTCGGCGGGGACGCTCCCATCTCCGTCCAGTCGATGACGAACACGAAGACGAGCGACGTCGAGGCGACGCTCGCGCAGATCAGGAGCCTCGAAGCGGCCGGATGTGAGATCGTGCGGGTCGCGGTGCCGGACCAGGCATCGGTCGCGGCACTTCCGGACATCATCGCGGGAGTCTCGATTCCGGTCGTGGCCGACATCCACTTCGACTACCGGCTCGGCCTCGGGGCGGTCGAGGCCGGCGTGGACGCGCTTCGCATCAACCCGGGGAACATAGGCGCGCGCGAGCGGGTCGAGGCGCTCGTGGCAGCGTGTGCGGATCGCGGGATCCCGATCCGGATCGGCGTGAACGCAGGCTCGCTCGAGAAGGACATCCTCGAGCGGGACGGGCATCCGACGGCGGAAGGGATGGTCGAGAGTGCTGCGCGGCACGTCGAGCTCGTCGAGGGCCTCGGGTTCTCGGAGCTCCTCCTGTCTCTCAAGGCCTCCGACGTGGGCATGACGGTCGAGGCGAATCGTCTCATGGCGGGAACGTGCGACATCCCGCTTCATCTGGGGGTGACGGAGGCGGGGACGACGCTCACCGGCTCCGTTCGTTCCGCGGTTGGCCTCGGCGTTCTGTTGGCCGAGGGCATCGGCGACACGATCCGCGTGTCGCTCGCTGGGCCGCCCGAGGAGGAGGTTCGGGTCGGCCGGGAGATCCTGAGATCGCTTAGGCTTCGGCACGGCGGGGTGACCGTCATCGCGTGCCCCACCTGCGGGCGATGCGAGATCGACGTGCAGCGAATCGCCGAGGAGATCGAACGGGAGACCGCGCACATCCAGACGTCGCTCGTCGTCGCGGTGATGGGCTGCGCCGTGAACGGGCCCGGGGAGGCGAGGGAGGCGGACGTGGGGATTGCGGGGGGTGGAGACGAAGCCGTCCTCTTCCACCAGGGCCAACCCGGCTCCAGGCTCGCGCAGGATCAGTTGGTCGCCGGGCTCCTCGAGGCGATCGAAACGATCCTGAACACCATCCCGTAGCCGCCTTCTCACCATTCCTTCCACACATCAAGCACACAAGCCCCAAGGGAAGGCCTTTCTCCCTGTGGAGCCGCATCGTGCCGCTCCCTCGGCCCCCCCCTTTTCGGTTGACTCCGCCAGTCCTCGCCGCTAGTCTAATGCCCATCCCGTCGGCCAGACGACAGCAGATTCACCATACAGACATCCCGGAGCGGCGAGTGTCGGCACCTCCTGCTGACGCGCGCACACACCGGCGGGTGAAGGAGGCGAGATGCGCTTCCTCTGGGCGGCGATCCTCGTCGGCATCGCCTCGACGTGCCTCGGTCCACCAACGCCAGCGGCTGCACAGACCTCAAGTACACCGGTCGTCGTTCTTCCTGCCATCGACTACGTGCTCCTGATCGACAACTCCGGCTCCATGAACGAGGAGAACCAGGGGGACATGGCTCTCCAGGCCGCGAGGATGTTCGTCGATCTGATGAAGACCGGCGACAACGTGACCGTCTACAGCTTCGGGGAGGATCCCGAGGCCGTTCTTGAGAGCTACCCGGCCCAGTCCGTCTCGCAGTCCGCGAAGGACGAGATCAAGGCGCAGCTTCGTCTCGCCTTCGACGAGGACAGAACGGACATCACGCGTGGGGTCGAGCTCGCCTGGACCGAGCGCGAACGGATCTTCCCAAACAGAGACGCGGAGCATCCAATCCCCGGCGCGACGAACGCGCTCGTCGTGCTTCTGACGGATGGACACCTCGTGCCCGTCTACGACGACCCGACGCAGTACCAGGCAGTGCTCGCCGAGAGCGAGGCGCGCCTGCGTACGCTTTCCGCTCTCTTCGGCGGTGCCGAGACGCCGATCCACACGATCGGCTTGGGCGATCCCGCCAACTTCAACGAGGATCTCCTCCGCGAGATCGCGGTGCGAAGCGGCGGCGCCTACCATCACGCGTCCGGCGCCCACGAGCTCCTCGACGTCTACTACGAGGCGATGACCGCTGCGGGAGGCGTCGTGAGCATCTCCGAGGATCTGACACGCTCGTTCCACGTCGACGGATCGGTGTTGGCGTTCCGCGTCGTGGCGCGTCGGACCGCGGGCGAGCCGAGCGGGCTCACGCTCCACGATCCCGACGGGGTCGCCCTCGACGCCCAGAGCTACCGCCAGTACACGCCCGAGCGCCCCGACGACATCACGTGGTCCGCTGAGAGCATCTACGACGTCGTGACGGTCGAGGAGCCGAAGGTCGGGGAGTGGCGCCTGTCGACCGGCGCCAGGATCTCTGTCGAGTCGAAGCTCTTCCTCGTGCGGGAGGGACGAGTCGCTCAGGGCCATCGTCCACCACGCGCCTTCCGATAGCTGGTCTGACGATGCCCGGCGCGTACGCCTGGCCCTCGCGGACGACGGGACGGGCGCCGACGCCCAAGCGGGCGACGGGATCTTCTCGGGCGCGCTCGTACTCGACGCGTCGGGGCGCCACACGCTCCGGTTCACCGGGATGGGGGCATACGACGGCGAGCGCTTCCATCGCGTGGGCGAGCTCGTCGAGATCGAGATCGTACCCTCGTGGTTCGTCTTCACCAAGCCCGCTGCGACGATCAACTCCCGGACGCGCCCGCTCCTGCCTCTCGGCGTGAGCCTCTCGAAACACGGACCGCGGTTCGACGATCTCACTGCACGGGCGGTGTTTGAGGCTCCCGGCGGCAGGACGCTCGAGCGCGAGCTCGCGACCGACGATGGACGCGAGTTCCAGGGAGACGTCGCCGGGCTCGCGTCGCCCGGACGGTACACCCTCACGTACGAGGTCGAGGGCTACACGGCCGACGGCAAGTGGGTGAGCTTCGAGTCTAGACCATACGAGTTCGTGCTCGAGCGGGATCCGCTCGACACGCTCTTCCTGGTCGTGCGGCTCGTGGCCGGAGCGATCGCCCTCGGCGTGATCGCGTTCATCATCCACCGCGTCTTCGTCGCGGGACTCGGGATCGGCGAGGCGTTCGCGAGCCTCTCTGGTCTCTTCACGAGGCGTCTTCACGGGCGGCTGGTTCCGTCGCACGATGATTCGCTCCGCGGCGTGACCGCGGTCGCGCTTCGAGGGAAGGACCTCGAGGTCACGCTCGGCGTCGAC
>JALGVU010000339.1 GCA_025774545.1 bacterium
TGTTCAGCTGCATGAGGAGCCCATTCAGGGAGAAGAAATAGTCGGTGGCTCGGCTTCCCGACAACGTCACCGCGATCCCGCCGGTGTAGTCCTGGTCGATACCGAGGAGGGACAGGAGGTCGTTGTCTGCGTAGACCGCCCATCCGGTGTTGTGTGCCTCGACGGTCGGGTCGTGCGGCGGAGTGCTCAGCTCGTCGGGTGCGTCCGCGGAGGAGGCGGCGGCCGCGGGGGGAACCGCCAGCAAGAGCATCGCGGCCAAGAGAGGACAGTCGCTCTGCGGGACCATCCGAGAAGGCCCTCGTGCGACCATCAGGAACCGACACCGGAAGGCCACCGGTGCGGCTGCCGGCGGCTCTTCCGTGAGCCGGCGTCCCTGGTGACCCGGAGTTGCGTCTGGTTCGTCGTGAACGCGCGCCCATCGGATCGCTGAGCACCTCCCACTGACGTTCCGTGCCGCTGCCGCCTCCTCTGGATAATCTTGACAACACCAAGAAAAGTGTGCTACTCTCCTTCTTAGGATGGTAGCAGAACGTGGACCGCCTGAGGAGGTGTACGGCATGAGCTTCCCGTCGAGGTTCCTGTTCGTGGCGCTCGCGTTGGCGTGCCTGTCCGGTGTGGCCCTCTCTGAGACGTACTACGTTGACGTGGATGCGCCGTCCCCCCAGAACACGATCCAGTGGGGACTCGACTCCGCGTCTCACGGAGACACGGTTCTCGTGGGACCAGGCGTGTACACAGGTGCGGGCAACCGCGATCTCGTCCTCACCGGCACCGACGTCCACCTTCTCGCCGAGGAGTCGTGGGAGACGACGGTGATCGACTGCGAGGGAAGCGGCAGGGGCATTCGTGTGTGGTGGGCGGTGCGGCCCGTCATCGATGGCTTCACCGTGAGAAACGGCAGCTCGTGCCCTGGCGCCGGCGCATGGATTGAGTCGGGTGGCGAGCAGGCCATCTCAAACTGCCGCTTCGAGCACAATGAGACGATCACCGGAGGCGCCAACTACGGCGGGGCGCTCTACCTCCACGCCTGCGGCGGGACTCCCTCCATCCGGAACTGCAGTTTCGCGTTCAACACGTCCGACACCTGGGGCGCGGGCCTCCTTGTTCGAGGCAACTGCTCACCCGTCGTGGAGGACTGCTTCGTCACGAGCAATGACGGGTACGGAGGCGTAGCCGCGATTTGGAGCGCGACGCCGTCGTTCGTGAACTGCGTGATTACCCGAAACACCGGCGGGGGCGTGTTTCTCGTGGACGCCTGCGCGAGCTTCTCGAATTGCAGCATCACGTGGAACCGGGGAAACGGCGTCGGGTCGGATCCCGGCACCACCGGCACTCCTCTCTGCTCGATGTCGAATACAGTCGTCGCGTTCAACGAGGGCTTCGGATTCGAGTGCCTCTGGCCCCTGCTCGAGTCCGCCGAGTACTGCTGCTTCTACAATGAGGTGGCCGACACGCTCACGCTCGGCGGCTGCCTTGACGGCGCCGTGTCGGATTGCGTCTTCACCACCGACCCCCTCTTCTGCGGCATGTACGGCTCTTCGCTCTGCGAGGACTCCTTCTGCCTGCCTGATAACAACCCATGGAGCGAGCACATCGGAGCCGAACCACAGGGCTGCGGCCCATGCGGCAGCACAGGGACGCCGGAACTGACGGGCGAACGAAGCTGGGGAGCCGTCAAGGCACTCTTCCGATGAGCCGTCGAGAGTGATCCCGCTGTAATGAAGGGCCCACTCGCGCAGAGCGGGCCCTTCTTGATGTGGCGTCCCGTTGGTGGGCGTCATTCGAACGTGCGCCCTCCGCGGGCTGACTACTTCGGAACCCTGAGACCTGGATGGACGCCAGCGCCCCGGCCTCGGAATGCGACCGCGTCAGAATCCAATCCCCTTACCGATGCCTCGCCTTGATCTGACCCCACGAGGCTCTCTGGATGGTCGTTGCCCCGGGCTCCTCGTACTCCGACTCGACGCACGCTGCCAGCCCGTACTCGAGCGTCACCTGATAGGTCATGTCCTCGCTGTCCGCGATGAGGTAGGCCGGGATCTCGTAGTCCATCGTGAGGTCCGGCATGAAGCTCGCTGAGAGCTCCGCGGCAACGTCCTGTCCCTGTTCCTGCGTCACGACCCACGGCAATCCGCCCAGCGCGCCGGTCGCGGAGAAGGCCCCGCCTGCGATCGAGACCGTGAAGTCGCCCGGGTCACTCGTGAGCCACGAGCTGGGGAAGCTCGCCTCGATCTCGATCGACGAGGGGGTCGTCTCGGGATCGACCAGTGGAGCCTGCAGATAGATCCCCGTGCTGTCCCAGGACCACTCGGCGGCCCCGTCCGAGTGCGCTTCGAACGCCATCAGCATCTCTTCGTAGCTGATGCCCGTCTCGATCTCGTCGAGCTTCAGCAGGATGGGGTCCTCGATATCGTTCCTGGCCACTATCGTCGAGATCTCCGCCAGCTTCTCCTTCTTCAACTTGAGATCCGGCGTCACCTTGCCGATGCGGAAAGCGGTCAGGATCTTCCTCCCGATGACGATCGCGGATGGGACCTTCACGTTCGCCTCCGCCCGCCCGGCACAGGCCTGCTTGCGGTGCGGGTGTTTGGGAGTACTCGCTCTCTTCTTCCCCATGACGGCCGCGAACGCTCCCGTCTTGATCTTCGTCGGCACCTCCGTCGCGCTCTCAGCGTAGAGGTTGACACCGGCGACCCCGCACCCGTGAGTCACCTCCCCCGGAGGACACAGCCCTCCGGCGATGTGATACCAGCCCAGGATGTGCCAAGGATGTCCGTCCGAGAGCGGCCAGTCCCGCGAGCCCGGCGTCGTGACCCAAGCGTCAGCTCCCCCCGCCTCAGGTTCGTTGACGTGATTGTATCCAGAGTCGGCGTTGGCTCCGCATCTCCCGCGCGTGTAATTGACGTATTCGAATTCCCCCTGGGCTTCCTCCAGGAAGCCCTCCTCGGAGGTTTCGATCTCCCAGAGGACTGTCTTCGTCGCCTCCGCCATCCAGGCACACGCGGGAGC
>JALGVU010000340.1 GCA_025774545.1 bacterium
AATCTGGAAGTACGGCGACGACGTCAACACCGACATGCTCTTCCCCGGGAAGTACACGTACACCTGCTCGACCGCGGAGGAAGTGAAGCCGCATCTCCTCGAGGACCTCGATCCGGAGTTCGCAGGTTCCGTCGAGGCCGGTGACATCGTGATGGCGGGGAAGAACTTCGGGTGTGGAAGTTCCAGGGAGCAGCCGGTGCTCGGCCTCAAGGCCGTCGGGATCTCCGCCGTGGTGGCGAAGGGCTTCGCGCGGATCTTCTACCGCGCGGCCATCAATCAGGGCCTCGTGCTCATCGAGGCTCCGGAGGCGGTCGACGCCTACCAGCACGGTGACGACGTGGCCCTCGACGTCGAGGGCGGGAAGATCACGGTGGGAGGGAAGGTGTTCGGATTCCCGCCGCTGCCTCCTGAGATCCTGGCGATCCGGGACGCCGGGGGGCTCTTGAACTACGCGAGGGCGAAGCTGGAGAAGAGATCGGAGCAGTAGTGTGTGATGCGGGGCGGCCGACCGCGGGATTCACTCGCGGGAGGCGCCCGGATCGACGGCGGCGCGTCTTGACGATCGGTGGGCAGGCCGCCGTCACAGCGAAGGAAAGAGAGCGCAGCATGGCGAGGCTCAAGATACTCGACCCGGAGACGACGAAGGGCTGGACCGGCAGGCTTCTCAAGAAGGCTCGGGATTGTGCCCAACATGTTCAAGGCGATGGGCAGCTCGGAGGGAAGAACGTCAAGATGATCATTCTTGCGACCTCTGAACTGAACGGCTGCGAATACTGCGTCTCGGCGCACACCGCCATGGCGACGAACTCGGATCTCCTGACGCCCGAGGAGTCCCTGAACGCGCGGAAGCTCAAGGGCGTGGATGAGAAGTCGACGGCGGTCCTCGCGTTCGTGAAGCAGGTCTGGGACACGAACGGCAAGGTGAGTGACGGCGCGTTGAAGGCCGTCAAGGACGCTGGTTTCGGCGACAAGGAGATCGTCGAGATGCTTGGTGTCATGTCGCTGGCCACGCTGGCCAACTACGTGAGCAACGTCGCCGAACCCGATCTCGACTTCGACGAGGCGCCGGAGATCTCCTAGCCCGCGGGGACGGGAGCACGGAAGGCGCTCGAGACGGAGGGCGCTCGTTGCGTTGGAACGGGAGGAGAGACGAATGGCATTGAGGGACGAGCTCAGGGGCGTGCTGCCAGAACTCGAGCTCATCAACGACGAAGGACTTCGCGAGAAGACGCTCGACGTGTGGACCGACGGGATGGAGCAGGGTGGATGGAGCGTCGCGGATCTCAAGGACATCCCCTTCACGCTTCTGATCGAGACCAAGTGCACGCTGCTCGAGCACACGCGCGGTGTGACGCAGACTGCGGTGGCCATCGGGGACACGCTCGCTGCGTTCTACGGGGACGGGATGCCGATCAACCGCGACGAGCTGATCGCAGGCGGCATCCTCCACGACGTCGGGAAGCTCGTCGAGTACAAGCGCGAGGGAGGGAAGATCGTGAAGAGCGAGATGGGGAAGGACCTTCGTCATCCGTTCTCCGGCACCGCGCTCGCGTTCAAGCACGGACTTCCGACGTCGATCTGCCACATGATCGCCGTGCACGCGAAGGAGGGCGAGGGAGCGCGCCACACGACCGAGGCGTTCATCATCAACCACTCGGACTTCGTGAACTTCGAGCCTCTGAAGAACATGGCGAAGAAGTAGCCGAAGAAGTGGTCGCAGCTGGTACGGACGAGGCCCGGCCGGGAGGTCGGGCCTCGTTGCGTGGGGGCTGTGGCGCGCGTCTCACGTCGTTCCCTTGCCGAAACCCACCATCCGTGCTATAATAGTAACTGGTTACAGTAAAGGAAGTTAGACCGGCGACCGGACGATCGTCCAAGGATTCGTACTCGCCGATTCGCCGCGTGCTGATCACGCCGCGTGACGATGGGCGACGGAGGACGGAATGGGTTCACGGAACGGTGTGGTGTCACGCGCGGTGTGCGTCGTCGCCATCGCGACCCTCGCGCTCAGTATCGCGGCGGCCGCGGGGGCGACGGAGCCCGTGAAGGTGTGGGTCTTCTTCACGGACAAGGCGCTCACCCGCGCGGGCGAGGAGGCGGCGATCGAGGAGTTCGCGGCGCAGCTCTCGCCGCGGGCGCTCTGGCGCCGCGAGAAGGTGGGGATGGAGGTCAACAGGAACGACCTTCCTGTGGCGGGTGAGTACGTCGACGCGGTCGAGGCCACGGGGGCCGAGATCGTGACGCGGAGCCGCTGGCTGAACGCGGTCTCCGTGCGGGCGGACGAGAACGAGACCGCGGCGATCGCGACGCTTCCGTTCGTGCGCGAGATCCGCCCCGTCGCGCGGGCGGTGAAGCCGCTTCCCGAGTTCACCGAGGTCGAACCGACTGGCGTGGCCAATCCGCGCGGCTCGCGCCTCGACTACGGCGACTCCTACGGGCAGCTCCACCAGATCCAGGTCGATCAGCTCCACGACGACGGTTTCGACGGCACGGGCATCCTGATCGCGATGCTCGACACGGGCTTCGATACCGATCACGAGGCGTACCGGCACCTCGACATCGTCGCCGAGCGCGACTTCATCAACGACGACGGCGAGACTTCGAACGAAGAGGGAGATCCGGACGGACAGGACTCGCACGGCACCGCGACCCTCTCGTGCGTCGGCGCGAAGCGTCCCGGCACGGTCTACGGAGGCTCGTATCACGCGAGCTTCGTGCTCTGTAAGACCGAGATGGTCGATGACGAGATCGAGGTCGAGGAGGACTACTGGGTCGAGGCCACCGAGTACGCCGACAGTCTCGGGGTCGACGTCGTCTCGAGCTCGCTCGGGTACTACTACTGGTACACGTACGAGGACATGGACGGGAACACGGCCGTGACGACGATCGGCGCCGACATGGCGGCGGCGCGCGGCATCGTCATCGTGACCTCGATGGGGAACGAGGGTGCGAGCGAGTGGCTCTACATGATCGCTCCGGCCGACGGCGACAGCGTGCTCGGAATCGGCGCCGTGAACATCGACGACGAGCGCGCGGGCTTCAGCTCGCTCGGGCCGACCTACGACGATCGCATCAAGCCCGACGTGATGGCGCTCGGCGTCGACGTCTACTGCGCGACGACGGCCGACACGTCGTCCTACAGCACCCCGAACGGCACGTCGTTCTCCTGTCCGCTCACGGCGGGGGCCGTCGGGCTCCTCCTCCAAGGGCATCCGGAGTGGACGCCCGTCGACGTGATCGAGGCGCTGCACTCGACGGCCTCGCAGAGCTCGTCTCCGGACACGCTCATGGGATGGGGCATCCTCCGCGCCTACGACGCGATGTACTCGGTGCCGCTCGGCGTCGAGGATGAGACCGGCGCGTCGCGCTTGGCGTGGAGTTCGCCGAATCCCTCAGCGCGCGCGACCACGATCGCCTACCGGGTTCCCGTTGCTGCGCGCGTCCGCCTCGAGATCTTCGACGTCGCCGGCCGCTCGGTGCGCGTGCTCGAGGACGGAGAGCGGGTGGCCGGCGTCTACTCGACCGAGTGGGACGGACGGGACGCGGCAG
>JALGVU010000341.1 GCA_025774545.1 bacterium
GAGCGTGAGCGCTCTCGGTGGGCCAGCAGTTGTCACTTTCTTGGAGTCAACAATCCCTCAATCTCCCGGGGCACCTCCCTTCCGTGACATATGGATACTTCTTGCCAAAACAGCACAGTTTGCACCACTTGCATTGTATCAGAGAATCGCTCTCCCTGCAAGGGCTCTCTTGAGCCGCGAGTGGGGCCGCCGGGAAAGGCCTCTCGGGCCCTCCGCGGGGGGCCGACGGCCTGGAAGACGCCCAGGGGCTGGTCCCTCCGCGGGTCGCTGGGCGCACCTGTCCTCTCCCCGCGCGCTTCAGTCGAATCGGGTCCGGTATCGGTTGAAGACGGAGTTCATGCCGATCATGAGCGCGCCCACGCCCACGAAGACGACGCCGCGAATGCCGAGTTCTGTCTGCCCCATGTCGTAGAAGACGAGCCGCATGAGGCACGCCCCGAGTGCGCCGAGCGCCAGGTATCGAAGGCGGTTCTCCCGGTGGACGACGCTCAGCACGAAGAGCGCGAAGGCCTCGGCCGCCCAGAGAAGCGTGAGCATCGATCTGTCGAAGCGCCGGTACAGGAAGATCGCGACCCCGAAGAAGAAGGGGTAGTAGAGCCAGAGGTAGTGGCGCCGCTCGATCGCGCGACCGACTGACGCGAGTGCGCCGAGCGCGTCGGGGAACTCGATCTCGGACAGCGCCAACCTCGGCGGGGCAACGACGAGATAGATGATCTGGAGAACGATCGCGAGGATCCCGGTCGCAACCGGACTCGCCAGCGACCCCGCGCTCGCAGTGCCAGCCGCGCTCGTCGTGATCGCGATGCCGAGCGCCGACATCCAGAGGAAGACGATCGAGTAGAATCGGAGCCGCTCGTCCGACTGTCGGAAGGCGAGCCGCTCGCTGAGGAGCGCGAGCGCGACGGCCGCCCAGACGACCGGTCGCCACTGCGAGGCCACCTCCACGGTGACAGTAGCGACCAGCACCGCGAGCGTCGTCTCCAGGAAGAGCGGATGGACCAACGTCCACGCATGGAGCCGCGCGACCGTCTCGCTCGGTCGCCGGCGCCACCAGAGGAAGGCCACGGCGAGCGCACTGATCTCAACGAGGATCCGTAAGGGGACGCCTCCGAGGGTGGAGTGTTCCCCGAGCACCCGCGCCGGGAAGACCAGGGCGAAGCCCAGCGCGAAGGCGTAGCCGACGTGCAGGACCGCGCTGGCGTCCTGACCGCGGAGGCGCATCGCCAGCTCGAGAGCGACGATCGACAGGCAAAGCCACGCGACGCCGGGGAGGACCGGGGAGAACCGGACCGTGAGCACGAAGGCCGCCACGGCCGCGTGGACGCCGACGAAGTAGATCGCGGCGCGTCTCGCGAGGCGATCGTGGGGACGAGCGACCGGCGCGGAGGCTATCGCGAGCCCTCCGAGAGCGGCGAGCGGGGCGATGTGAGCGATCTGACGCGCGACGTTCGTCGACGGGACGTCGAAGAGCTGGGCCCAGGACGCAAGGGCCAGCGGGATCAGCGCGGCCCACGCACCGCGCATGACGCCTCGGCTCGAGAACCGCCGAGCGACGAGGAAGAGCGCTCCGACGAGGACGAGCGCGCCCGTCGCGGCCCACGCGCGGCCGCCAAGGTCCGCGACGGCCGCAAACGCGATCCAGCCGATCAGCCAGTCGAGCACCCATCGAAAGCGCGCGGGCTCTCCCCTCGCGCGTTCGGTCGCCTCGAGCGCCCCCTCCGGATCGCGCCGCTCAAAGCGGAGCTGGAGTCCGACCGCCGCGGCCGCGCAGAGTGCCAGCACGACCGTGTGCCAGAGCCCGGCCGCCTCCGACGCGTCGACACGCGTGAGCAGGCCGACGTAGCCGAGCACGACCGCCGCGGCCCTGAGCATGAAGAGCGCCGTGCGGGAGAACCGAAGCTCTCGCTCGCCGACTGCAATCCTCAAGAAGAGCGCCGTCTCCACGAAGATGATCGCGCAGGCAAAGAGCCAGGTGGGGGCGTAGCGCCCGAAGGCGAGGATCGCCGAGATGATGAAGCCCTGGGCGGCCAGCATGTCGCAGATGCGGAGCCAGCGTACGCCGAGCGTCCGCGCGTGGCGCGAGAGAACGAACACCCCGGCCCCGACGCCGAGCAGGGCGTAGCCGAGCCACCGCGAGCCGTGGCCGTAGACGAGGAGCCACGTTGCCAGAACGGCCCAGTTGCCGAGGTGGACCGCCAGTGGGAGCCGGTCGACCGTCTCGGTCGCGTACCTCCTCCGGTAGTGCGAGATCGCTACGAGCACGCCGATCGCCGCCGCGCACGCCAGGCCAACCAGCCGCACGGGCGCGTCCTCTCCCAGGCCCGGAACGCGAGCGAACCAGAGGATGTGGAAGAGGGTGTAGGCGGCCAGAGAGATCGCGAGGTGTTGGTCCCACCGGGCACGGTACGCCAGCGCCACCGCGAAGAGCGCCACGGCGGTCGCGATCCCGAGGGCGAACGCGTGCTGTGGCATGATCGCGAGCGGGACGAGGCTCAGCACGACGTGCAGCGACGCGACCGACTGGGTTCCGCAGCCGTGCGCGAGGTAGAGGTTCGCGGCCACGCCCAGGAGAAGCAGGAGGACAGCGGGCACCGCGGAGTGGATCCACTGGAGGCCGAGTCCGGGGATTCCGCCGGACCCGACGCAGGCAAAGAGAAAGAGGGCCGCTCCCCCACTCCGGAGCCAGAGCGCGAGCGGGCGCCAGCCCTCCCTTCTGCGAAGGGTGGCGTAGAGCGCGACGAGCGCCGCGGCAACCGCGACGACCATGACGAACCGCGGGAACGGCCCGAGCCGCAGCGCCGCGTAGATCCCGATGAAGGTCACGCCGGCCACGAGAATCAGCGTGCCCGCGATGCCGGTCCAGTTCTCGACGAAGTGGCGCTCGAAGTGGTGCCAGGCGCCGGGTCGAGTGGCGCCGCCCGCGAGCGGGACGGCCTGGGCGACGGGCACAGGTGCGACGGCCGGCGCGGGGGCGGCGGG
>JALGVU010000342.1 GCA_025774545.1 bacterium
GGTCCCTGCAGCAACGTAGCCGAGACCTATGCCCTTGTCGAGACTCGGCGAGTGGGTGCCGCTGGTGACCACCCCCACAGGCTCCCCACCCTCGAGGATGCGGTACCCGGGGCGCGGAACTCCACGCTCACCGAGTTCAAAGCCGACGAGCCGCTCGCGGTTGCCGTCCTCCATCCTCGTGAGGATGGCTTCGCGGCCGATGAAGTCGCCCTTCCTGGTCTTCACGACCCACGAGAGGCCCGCCTCGACCGGCGTGCGCGTCTCGTCGATGTCCCGGCCGTACAGATGATAGCCCATCTCGAGGCGGAGCGTGTCGCGCGCCCCGAGCCCGATGGGCTCGACGTCGTACTCGGCTCCGGCCTCGAGCAGCGCGTCCCAGACGTCACCCGCCTGCGCGTGTGCGCAGTAGATCTCGAAGCCGTCCTCACCCGTATACCCGGTCCTCGAGATGAGGGTATCGCGTCCGAGAACGTCGATCCGGGCCGAGCGATAATACGCAATCGTTGAGAGGTCGACGTCGACGATCTTCGCGAAGACTGCCTCTGCCGTTGGTCCCTGGATCGCAACGAGCTGCGTATCGAACGAGTGGTCCTCGAGCGTGACGTTCCCCGAGATGTTCGACCGGATCCACTCGAAGTCCTTGTCGCAGTTGGAGGCGTTCACAACGAGCATGAACGCGTCGACCAGACGGTACACGAGCACGTCGTCGACGATCCCGCCGTCCTCGTAGCACATGATCGAGTACTGAACGCGTCCGTCCTTCAGAGAGGAGGCGCGGTTCGTCGTGACGAGCTCGACCGCCTGAAGCGCGTCGGGGCCCGAGATGACGAGCTGCCCCATGTGCGAGACGTCGAACACTCCGGCCGTGGAGCGGACGCGGTCGTGCTCGGCGACGATGCCCCGATACGAGATCGGCATGGCCCACCCGAAGAAGTCGACCATCTTTGCGCCCACGACTGCATGCTTCTCGTAGAGGGCCGTCTTCCGGCCGCCGTCCGGCGTCCCGCTCACTGTTCTCCCCGCTCGCCCGCCCACGACCGCTCCCGCGCGGTCGCACAGAGACGCACGTCTGCGAATGCGCCCCAAGGGACGCCCGAAGATATCCTCCGATGGTATTCGGCCGGACAGAGGCGGTCAAGGCGATTCTGGCGTGAGCAGGTAGTAAGCGCCCGTGCACAGGACCTCTCTCAGGCCCCGGAGCCACGGAAGACGGAACCGGACTGCCGGAACGCCGTACCGGATCTCGAACGACGGACGGCTGAGATAGAGCCGCCGGGCCGCCACGGCCAGATCCGCTCTCCCCGCGAGGCGTTCGAAGCCGCGGATCGTCATGCGGGTCTCCGCAATCTCTCTCGTTCCCGGGTGCCAGTGCATGAACGGAAGCCGCCTCATGGGTGAGCCTTCGAGCACGTTCTGCTGGTGCGGCCCGTACGCGGAGTAGTAGGGAGGAAACGTCACGAGCACGTGGCCGTTCTCGCGGAGTGAGGACGCGACGTGCTTCAAGAGGGTCGTCTTATCCTGAACGTGCTCGATCACATCGCGCAGGAGGACGATGTCGTACGCGCCCGAGCAGGGCGCGGCGACGGCGGGATCGGTGAAGTCGGCCTTCCGGAACTCGACGTTCGGGATCTCGGGCCATTCGAGCTCCCCGACGTCGATGCCGAGCACGCGCGACGCGCGCTCCGCAAAGACCGCGCTGACGCCCCCGTTCCCGCAGCCGACGTCGAGGACCGCGGCGCCGTCGATGGCGACACGGTTCTCCTCCAGGAACGGGATGATGTAGAGTTCGGAGAGCCTCCGCTGGTATTCGACGTAGTAGTCTTTCCAGGTGGCGTGGTCGCCCCGGGCAATCCTGACGCCCTGCCGGCTCGCGTCCGTCATCGGAATCCTCTTCCGCTCACAGAAGGACGCCTCCCCCACTGAGAAGGCCTACGACTTCGCGTGGCTCGCGAGCACCTTCGCGAGCACCTTCCCCGTGTACGAGCCGCGGCAGCGCGCGACCTCCTCGGGTGTGCCCGTCGCCACGACCTTGCCGCCCTCGTCGCCGCCCTCCGGACCGAGGTCGATGATGTGGTCGGCGGTCTTGATGACGTCCGTGTTGTGTTCGATAACAAGGACGGTGTTCCCGCGATCGATGAGCCGCCCGAGGACATCGAGGAGCATCTTCACGTCGTGGAAATGCAGGCCGGTCGTGGGTTCGTCGAGGATGTAGATTGTCCGTCCGGTGCTCCGCCTCGACAGCTCCGAGGAGAGCTTCACGCGCTGTGCCTCGCCGCCGGAAAGCGTCGTGGCCGGCTGCCCGAGGTGAACGTATCCCAGCCCGACGTCGGACAGCGTCTGGAGCTTGCGCTTGATCATCGGGATGCTCGAGAAGAACTCGAGCGCCTCCTCCACCGTCATCTCGAGGACGTCGGAGATGCTCCTCCCCTTGTACAGGATCTCGAGTGTCTCGCGATTGAAGCGCTTCCCCCCGCACGCCTCGCACGTCACGAAGACGTCGGGCAGAAAGTGCATCTCGATCTTGACCTGCCCGCCGCCCTGGCACGCCTCGCAGCGCCCGCCCTTCACGTTGAAGCTGAACCGCCCGGGCCGGTAGCCTCTGGCCCGCGCTTCCGGGACCTTGGCGAAGAGCTGCCGGATGTGCACGAAGGTCCCGGTGTACGTCACGGGATTCGATCGCGGCGTCCGTCCGATCGGCGCCTGGCTGATGTTCACGACCTTGTCGATGTGCTCGACGCCCTCGATCCTGTCGAACTTCCCGGGGATCCTCCTCGAGCGGTGGAACCACTCGGCCAGCGCGCGGTGGATGATATCGGAGACGAGCGTGCTCTTCCCCGATCCCGACACGCCCGTGACGCAGGTCAGCGTGCCGAGCGGAACCTCGATGTCGATGTTGTCCAGGTTGTTCTCGCGCGCTCCGATGACTCTGAGGCTACGACCGTCGCTCTACCGTCGCGCCGAGGGCAGCTCGAT
>JALGVU010000343.1 GCA_025774545.1 bacterium
GACCACCTTCGGCGTCTACATCGAGCCCTGCTGCTGCACGCCCGGCGGCTCCGGTCTCCTCTCGCCGAATCCCTTCGCCGGGAGCGGCGGCGCGGGCGGCGGTGGCGGCGGTGGCGGCGGCGGAGCCGAGCACGAGCGTGTCCTCTGCTGGCTCGAGGGAGGCGTGTCGGGCGGCGACGGCGGCGACGGCGGTGTGGGCGGCCGCGGAGGCGGCCACGTTCGGATCTGCGCGTTCCATCTCGACAACCGCGGAGTCATCGAAGCCGACGGTGAGGACGGCGGGAATGGGCAGCGCGGAAGCCAGGGGGACTACAACGACTACTACTGCCAGTTCATCGAGCGAGATGCCGCCGGTGGCGGCGGTGGCGGTGGTGGCGGAGGTGACGCCGGAGACGGCGGGACGGTCGTCATTAGGTTTGTCGTCATGATCGAGGAAGGTGAGATTCATTCGACCGGAGGCCACGGTGGCGCCGGAGGCGCGGCGGGCGGCAGCCGGTGCGATGAACTCGTACATCCCTACGGAGGCCTCCAGGTCTATCACTACGGATCCCCCGGATGCGCTCCCGGAGAGGGCGGCTCCGGACACGGCGGATACGGCGGCGAATCCGACGTCGGCGTCATGTGCGGTCCGACGTCGCACGGCGAGGCCGGTTCGGCCGGCGCCGACGGCGCGATCGGCGTGGTCGACATGGGGTGCACGCCCGTGCCGGAGGTCCCGCAGGAGTTCGCGCTCCGGCAGAACGCTCCGAATCCCTTCAATCCCGTGACGACGATCGAGTACGACGTGCCGCTCGGCGGCGGCCGCGTGCTGCTCGAGGTGTTCAATGCTGCCGGGCGCCGGGTCCGTACGCTCGTCGACTGCGTGCGGGTTCCAGGTGTGCAGAGCGTGACGTGGAGGGGCCTCGGCGACGACGGGCAACGGGTACCGTCCGGCGTCTACTTCTACCGCCTCTCGGCCCCCGGGTACGAGAACACGAAGAGGATGCTGCTTCTGAAGTAGCCGCACACGATCGGCGCGCGACGCGGAAGGGAGGTGGCGATCGTCGGACTCAAGAGACGGTTCCGACGACACGAACAGAGCAGGAATGGAAGAGGGGGACACCATGTGGAGCGTATGCAGGATCTTGTTGATCGCCGGGGTGGTTACCGTGGCAGTGGGAACAGCGGCAGCGAACGTCATCTGCCCTGTGACGGACGACACGTGGATCGCGATGGACATTCCAGGCGGGAACTACGGGTCGGCCGTGTGGATGCACGTAAGAACTGAACGCGGATACCACTTCCTGTGGAGTTGGGATGCGCTTGTGAGATTCGATCTGTCATCGATCCCTCCTGGTGAGTTCGTGGAGTCTGCGACGCTCCTCCTCTACTACTGCCGCAACGCGGGCCCCGATCCAGTGGGGCGGGAGCTGGGCTGCTACCAGATCCGAGGCGACTGGGACGAGAGCACTGTCACGTGGGACACGGAGCCCGAGACGGCGCTCGCGCGGACGGCGGAGGCAGACGTGCCGTCTGACTTCGCTTGGATGGAGTGGGACGTCACGGCCGATGTGCGAGCCATGGCCGGCAACGACGTACCGAACTACGGCTGGCGGATCCTCGACGAGGACTACTGGTGGTGGCCCGAAGCCCCCGTCACGAGCTTCTGCAGCAAGGAGTACGGGGACAATCCACCGTGCCTCGAGGTGGTGCTGGGGACGACCGCCGTCGAGAGCCGATCGTGGAGTTCCATCAAGGCACTCTTTCGATAGGTGGGCGGACTCGGGCCCGAGAAGCCGTGGCTCTTCTCCGAAGCTGACAGCCGGGCCCAGTCTCGCAGTATGTGTCGACAAAGGGAGGGCAAAATGAGACGGTGTGCGATTTCACTGCTCGTTCTCCTGCTCGCGTCAGCCGCTCTGGCGGGGCTGAACCCGGATGTCCGGATCTACCTGGACTTCGATCCACCGAACGGTGTGACGAGGATCGATCCGGAGCCGTACTCGCTCTTCGACGTGTATGTCGTCCTCGACTGCTTGGGTGCCGGAGGAGGTCTCCTCGCGACTGCGCTCGCCCTCGAGCGGACGCTCGAGGGTGGTCCTGTGGAGCAGCAGAATCTGCTTGAAGGGGCGACTGGGGCGATGTCGAGAACCCGCTCTGGGGGTGGCTGCTCATCCCTCCAGCCGTGGAGTGTGTCTATCCAGACGCGAATGGCATGGTCGTCGCGGGGCGCGTGCGGTACTTCTACATAGGCTCTCCCGGGCACATCAGGATCATCCAGTGCGAGCACGAGGTTCACTCGTGCGTGGTCGTGGATTGTGAGTGGGCTGACGACGAGGACTACTGGTGCGTTGCGGGGAACGCCGGCGTCAACATGGACGCGCCTCCTGGAGAGCCTCGGTGCGAGTGCGGCGTGGTGCCCGTAGAAGCGGCGTCCTGGGGCACGGTGAAGGCTCTCTATAGATAGCGGCGGTCTTGGTGCGCCGCTACATCGAGCTCGACGTGGAGGGACGTGCCAGTCGGGGGATCCTGATGTCACGAGTCCGGTGAAACTCACCCACCAGGGGAAGTGTCCCACTCCAAGGACCGGGGCGCCCACACGTCTGTGCGGGCGCCCGTCTCGTTCGTTCGCCTTCTCCTCCGAGCGCTACTTCAGAAGCGTCATCATCTTCGTCGCCACACTTCCGGCCGCCTCGAGCCGCGCGAGGTAGACGCCGCTCGCGACCCTGCGCCCATCATCATTCACGCCGTCCCACTCCACGAACCTGGGGCCGGCCGCCTGTCGCTCGGCGACGAGGGTCCGCACTTCCCGTCCCGCGAGGTTGTAGATCGTGAGCGTGACGTCCGCCTCAGACGGCAGCGCGTAGCGGATCGTCGTCGTTCCCGCGAACGGGTTCGGCTCGATCGCCGTGAACCTGAGGCTCGTCGTTATCGGCTCGTCCTCGGGGACTCCGACCCAGATCGGGCCGCAGGTACGGAAGAGGAAGTCCCACGCC
>JALGVU010000090.1 GCA_025774545.1 bacterium
GGCGTGGAAGAGATCGACGCTCGGGAAGCCACATCCCACGGGTCGGGCTCCGACCTGGCCGCACTCCGTGTTGATGTGGCTCGCGCATGGGGAGAAGAAGTGGAGCGAGTAGGGGTCGTCTGGGTTGTCGTCGAGACAGAACATGGGGTCCTCGGAGAAATTGCCGTTCTCGCCGCCCCAGCCCGCGAGGCATCCCACGTAGTCGCCGTCCGAGTTGCCGTAGACGTCGCAGCAGACGAGGTAGGCATCGGCGCCGCCGGCGCACACGACCGGTTCGCCGCCGGTGCCGGATGCGATGATCGTCCTGTCGAGGGCGATCGATGCACCGAGAGTGTTGAGGATGCTGCTTCCGAAGTCGGCGTGGTTCGTTGCGAACGTGCAATTCGCGAACGTGAACTCCGAGCCCGCACCTTCGCAGTATGCTCCTCCGCCGTCACCGAGGCCACCGAGGCCGGCGTGGTTGCTCTCGAAGATGCATCGCAGGAGCGTCGCCGATGTCATCGAGAAGTTGGCGCCACCCCCGAGGACCGCCAAGTTCGAGTAGAATCCGCAATCCGTGAGGCTCACCGTCTCCAGGGCATCGCGCGCATTCAGTCCACCTCCGAAGACGGCGGCATTGTCTCGGAACCGGACGTTCGTGAGCGAGACAGCGGACGTTTCTCTGAGCTCGAGGCCTCCGCCGCCGCTGCTGCTGGTGCTGCTGTTCTCGAGGAAGTAGACATCGTCGAGCACGGCGATCATCTCATCGCGAACGGCCATTCCGCCGCCGCCGTCGGTTGAGCTGTTGTCCGTGAAGAGAGCGTCCGTGACGGACACGGTCGGCGGGGTCTCTCCCGGGATGCCCCTGCAGAAGAGTCCGCCCCCGGCCTCACCGGAGTTGCCGTCGAACCTGATGGCGTCCGCAAGCGTCGGCGCTGAGCGGGACGCGTACATGCCGCCGCCGCCGTACCGCTCCCCGGAGCGGCTTACGCCGGTGCATTCGTTGATGAAGAAGCGGCAGTCCGTGAGCATCGCATCGGCGTGCATCTCGCACGCCAGTCCGCCGCCCAGGGAGTCCGCCCTGTTGTCCAAGAACTCGCAGTCCTCGAACGTCGGGGACGACGGCCCGGAGCAGTACACCCCGCCACCCCGCGCAGCGTGGCTAGTGTGAAAGTGCGTATTCCGGAAGGTCGGGGAGGATCCCTCGCAGTAGACGGCGCCTCCGTTTTCGTCGCCCGCTTCGGCGTGCCGGATGTTGAGGGCGTAGAAGACGGTGGATGCGTCCTGTCCGCCCGTGATGATGAAGCCGCGTCCCGCGTACTCACAGTCGATGATCGTGTCGAACCACGGTCCCGTGGCCTCGATCACGAGGTTCTTGGTGCCGAGATCGAGGTCTCTGTTGAGTGGTCCCGTGTACGTGCACGGGGCGACCTGGATCGTGTCGCCGTCGAAGGCGGCATCGATCGCCTCCTGGAGGGTCTCGTAGTCGCCCGCGCCGGTGCAGTCGACCGTGATCGTATCGCCCCAGGCGATCGCCGGGAGGGTCAAGGCCATAGCGACACAGAGAGCGAACCGCATCACGTCCTCCTTCTCTCAGGGCATTCGGGGACTGCCGTCCCGCGCGCCTATTTCAGAAGCACCATCCTCTTCGTCAATACTCCGCCATCGACCTCGAGACGATAGAGATACACGCCCGAGGCGAGCTGCTGTCCGTCGTCGCTCCGGCCGTCCCAGGGTTCAGCGTGCAAGCCCGCGGCGACCGTCGCGCCGTCGATGAGTGTTCTGACACGCCGCCCGGCGACGTCGTAGATCTCGAGTCTCACACGCGCAGGCTCAGGGAGATCGTATGCGATCGTGGTCTTCGGGTTGAACGGGTTCGGGTGGTTCCCGCGCAGCGCCGGGCCGTCGAACGCCGCCGCGTCCTCCGCTCCCGTGGAAGGAACGTCGCATCCCACGGGGCGGGCGCCGATCTGACCGCACGACGGGCTGTTCTCGGGGGCGCAGGGGGAAAAGGCGCAGAGGGTCAGCGGATCGTCGGGGTCGTCCTCGCAGAAGAGCGGATCGGCTTCGAGGTTCCCCGCCGTGCCGCTCTGAGAGGCGATGCAGTCGACCCAGTCTCCGCCGTCGTTCCCGAAGACATCGGAGCAGGTGAGCGTGATGGTGGCATCGAAGTCGCAGCCGACCGACGCGCTCATCCCTCCGAACGCGACGATCGAGTTCTCTAGCCTCGCCGACGCCAGGGTGTGCGCGTAGACGCCGGAGCCCTCGCCTGTCGCCTCGTTCCGCGCGAACGTGCAGTGATCGAGGAGCGCGTCCGACTGGTAGGAATGGACCATGGCGCCGCCGCCCGAGAGCGCCGCGTTCTCGAGGAAGACCGAGTGCGCGAAGACAGGCGACGAGTTCCGGACGTACGCGCCTCCGCCGTAGCCGTCGGGCGCCGTGTTCCCGAGAAATTCGCACTCCGTGACGACCATGACGTCAGGATCGGTCTCTGTGACGTAGACTCCGCCGCCGTCGCCCGCGGCCGTGTTCTCGTGGAAGCGCACCTCCGCGAGGGTGACGTCCGCGACGCCGTCCCGGATGAGGAGTCCGCCTCCGTCCGCGGTGGCGGAGTTCGAGAGGAAGTGGATTCCCCCGAGTGACGCGCTCGCACCGCGAAGGTACATCCCGCCACCGTAGCCGGCCTCGTTGTCCTCGAAGGCGACGCTGATCAGCGTCGCCGCGGTCGGGGAGTGGGACAGCGTGCCGTCGCAACACAGCCCCCCGCCCGCGACGGTCGCTCGATTGCCGATGAACGAGACGTCGGTGAGAGAGACCGTCGACCAGAAGACGTGCATCCCGCCGCCACCGTCGATGGCGCGGGGTGCGCTCGAAGAGCACTCGTTGCCGGTGAACACGACGTCGGTCAGGGTCGCGTCCCCGGACGCCTCGCACGCGAGCCCGCCGCCCAGGGAGTCGGCCGTGTTCGCGACGAACTCGACGGAGTCGAGGGTCGGCGTGCCGGCGGTGCAGTGCATGCCGCCCCCGACGCTCGCGTGGCAGTTCTCTATGATGAGGTCCGCGAACATCGGGGAGCCGTGCGCCGCGTGGATGCCCCCACCGCGCGCACCCAGCGCCGAGCCGTTTCGTATCGTGAATCCCGAGATGGTCGGGGAGATGTCGCCGGTGAGAACGAGGACGAAGCCTCGCCCGGCGTGTTCACAGTCGATGATCGTGGCGGCGGGACCGTCGGACGAGGTGATCGTGAGCTCCTTGCCCGAAAGCGCTAGATCGCGGTTCATGGGGCCCGCGTAGAGGCCGGGCGCGACGAGCACCGTGTCGCCGCTGGCGGCGGCGTCGATGCCTTCGCTGATGGTCGCGTGGTCGCCCCCGCCGTTCGCGTCGACGGTGATCACGCCGGCTTGCGCATTGGGCGCCAGGGCGACGCACGTCGCCACGAGCAGGAGTGAAGCCGCCGTCCTCATGATGTCGTTTCCTGTCCGTTGCGCCGCGGCTGTCGACGGCGCGATCGACTCCGGGACGCAGCCTGGCGCAGCGCGCTCGCTACTTCGCCAGCAGCATCTTCTTCGTTATGGTCTCGCCGTCGACCTCGAGCCGGCAGAGATAGACGCCCGAGGCCACGCGGTTGCCGTTCGCGTCCGTTCCGTCCCAGAGCGCGGCGTGCGAACCGGCGTCCCGCGGCGCGTCGTCGACGAGGGTCCGCACGCGACGGCCCGAGGCGCTGTAGACATCGAGGCTCACGCGCGCGGGCGCTGGAAGGTCGTAGGCGATCTGCGTTCTCGGGTTGAACGGGTTCGGGAAGATCCCGCGGAGCACCGGTTCCGTGAGCGCGGTCTCGACGCCCGTCGGAAGGACCGTCAGCGTGACCGGGACATACACCTCGGGACTCTCGGGATCGTTCGACGAGAGGTGGATGAACGCCTGGTAGACGTGTCCCGGCTCGACGCCCTCAGAGTTCGCGCACACCTCGACCATGAACTCGCCGCCCGGAGGGAGGACACCGCTCGATGGACCGGCCCTGAGCCAGGGCACGGGGATCCCGATCTCGACGGCGAGCTCGTTGTGCACGTAGGGCTCGTTGTACGCGACTTCGAGTCCGATCGTGCCGTCCGCGTTCTCGATGCCCGTAGTCGCCGAGTGGTAGACCTCCGTCATGTCGAGGTACTGGAAGAGGATCGTTCCGTCCCTCTTCAGGATCACCTGGAACGTGTAGTACCCGACGGCCACGTCCTCGAGACGGGCGACCTCCGTGTACTGGACGGTGAAGGAGTTCGCCCACGCATCAGGGCGGTAGTGGATCGCCCCGTGATACGCCGGATTCAGGTCGTCCCACATGGGCGCGATGAAGTCGTTCGGGTGGCTCGGGTCCGGGATCGGATCATTGGTGTAGTCCGCCATGAAGGGTCCGAACGTCAGGTAGCCGTTCGAGGAGATCCACATCGTGAGCTTCTCGGATCCGTAGAACGGAAAGGCGAAGGGCAGCGTGACCTGGTGGCCCTCGTCGTCGCCGAGGAAGATCTCCGTGCCATCGTCGCTGATGTCGTCCCAGACGAACTCGGGGCCTCCGGGTTCGTCGCTGTCGATCCACTGGTAGCCGAACTCGTCGGGGCTGCCCCAGCCGCGCGGGCCCGATCCCGCGGGGATCGGTTCGGTCCGGAGTGCCCAATCGAGGTCGCCCTCGCCTGCGTTCACGAGCACAAGCTCCTGACACGCCATCTCATTGGGCCCGAGCGTGAACTCGAGCGACTCGGGCGCGATCCCGAGCACCGGGGAGCCGCACCCGACCGGCCGCGCGCCGACCTGGCCACACTCCGGGTTGTTCGGTGCGGCGCAGGGCGACGTCGGGTGGAGCGAGACCGGATCGTCGGGAGCCTCTTCACCACAGAAGACGGGATCCAGGTTGAAGTTCCCGTGGAGTCCGTTCTGATATGCGATGCATCCGATGTAGTCACCGCCCGCGTTCCCGTACACGTCGCAGCAGGCGATCGCCATGGTCGCGCCGTCCTCGCACCGGACCGACCCCCCGTTCCCGCCGAACGCGATGATCGTGTTGTCGACCGTCACGGTCGCGTCGGTGTAGGTGTAGATGCCCGACCCCACCTCCGTCGCTTCGTTCCACGCGAAGGTGCAGTGATCGAAGACCGTGTCGCACAGGTAGCACCCGCCCGCGGCTCCGCCACCTCGGAGCGCCGTGTTCGCCTGGAAGACCGTGTGCGTGACGGTCGCCGAGGTGTTCCGGATGTACGCCCCGCCGCCGTAGGCGGCAGGCGCGGCGTTCCCGATGAAGTAGCAGTCCGTGAGCGTCAGCACCCCGGGGCCCGTCTCGTTCACGTAGAAGCCACCGCCGTCGTCGCCTGCCGTGTTGCCCTCGAAGAGCGCGCCTACGATCGTGATCTCCTCCTGGCCGTCCGCGACGAGCAGCCCGCCTCCAGGCCCTGTCGTCGTGTTGAAGGAGAATCTGGTGCCGATGAGAGCCGCCGTGGCCCCATAGATGTACGCTCCGCCGCCGTAGGGCGCCTGGTTGCCGTCGAACGTCACTCCCGTGAGCGTCGCCGAGGTCGCGAAGTGCTCCCACGTGCCGTCGCAGCAGAGCCCGCCGCCCTTGTGACTCGCCCAGTTCTCCACGAACGCCACGTCGTCGAGCGTGACCACCGAGTAGAAGACGTACATCCCGCCGCCCGCGTCGCCCGACTCGGGGACCCCGACCTCACCGGCCCGGTTGCCGATGAACTCGACGTTCGTGAGGGCCGCGTTGCCGGAGTAGTCGCACATGAGTCCGCCGCCGAGCGAGTCGGCCTGATTCGTGATGAACGTGACGTTCTCGATCGTCGGCGTGCAGGAGTCGCAGTACATCCCGCCGCCGTACTGCGCGTGATTGTCGGTGATGATGAGATCGCTGAAGGTCGGCGACCCGTGGCTGCAGAGGACGGCGCCTCCCTGCCCAGCCGGGATCGAGCCGTTTCTGATCGTGAATCCCGAGATCGTCGGGGACGCGTTCGTGATGAGGAGAAGGAAGAAGGCCCTGCCCGCGTGCTGGCAGTCGATGATCGTCTGTTCGGGACCGTGGGACGACATGATGACGATTTCTTGGGTCCAGAGTCCCATGTCGCGGTTCATGGGGCCGACGTAGAGCCCCGGTGCGACCAGCACCGTGTCGCCGTCGACCGCAGCGATGATGCCCTCACCGATGGTGAGGTAGTCGCCGCCGCCGTTCACGTCCACGTGGATCGTGTTCGCCTGGGCCGACACTGCCGCGCACATGATGAGAACCGCCAGGAGCTGCCACGTCCTCCGCATCACCGCCTCCTTGTCGTTCCGCGCCCACACAACATCGTTCCGTGCCCATGCCCCGTGGGGCGAGGCCCTACTTCAGAAGCACCATCCTCTTCGTGAGCACCTCGCCATCAATCTCTAGCCTGCAGAGGTAGACGCCGGACGCGAGCCTCGCGCCGCGATCGTCCCTGCCGTCCCAGACCGCCGTGTGCGGGCCGGCCTCGGTCGCAGCATCGTCGAGGATGACGCGCACGAGGCGGCCGGCGACGTCGTAGACGCGCAGGTCGACGCGGGCCGGCTCCGGCAGGTCGTAGACGATGTTCGTCTTCGGGTTGAACGGGTTCGGGTAGTTGCCGGGGAACGAGAGGCGGGCGTCGGGACCCTCCTCAACGCCGGTCGGGAACACCTCGACCGTGAGCGGGATGTCGTACTGCGGCACGTTGTAGTCGTTGCTCACGAGGACGAGCATGCACTCGTACGTGCCGGGATCGAGCCCGCCCGCATCGACGCAGACCTCGACCTCCTCCGTCTGGCCGGGCGACATCGCGCCCCAGATCTGACCCAGGCTGAGCCACTCCGGCTGCGGAGGCACCTCGTCGATCCGTACGACCAGATCGTTGTGCACGTACGGCTCGTTGTACGCAACCTGGAGTCCCGTGTAGCCGTCGATGTTCTCGATGCCGATCGTCGCTCCCTCCGTGTAGCCCTGCATGTCGAGATACTTGAACAGGATCGTCCCGTCCTCATGCAGGACCACCTGGAACGTGTACTCCCCGTATACCCCGATGATTCCCAGGGGGACCTCCGTGAACTGGATGGTGAAATCGCCCCTGTCCGGGGAGTAGTGGTGGTGGATCGTCCCGCCCATGGATGGGTCGAGGTCTTCCCAGAACGGAGCGATGAACTCGTTCGGCTGCGACGGATCGGGGATCGGACCGTTGGCGCTGGCCGTCCAATCCGAGCCGAACGTGATGTAGCCGTTCGACGAGAGTGCGATCTCGAACCAGTTCGAATCGTAGAACGGGAACGTGAACGGGAGGACCACGAGGGTGGCGTCGTCGTCGCCGAGCGTGACCTGCGTCCCGACGCTCGAGATGTCCTGCCAGTCGAAGGCGGGACCTCCCGGCTCGTCGCTGTCGACCCAGCGGTATCCGTGAGCGTCGGGGCCGCCCGACCCGCGGGAATCACCCTCCCCGGCCATCATCTCGTACGCGGAGAGCTGCCAGTAGAGGTCCTCGTCCCCGCCGTTCTCGAAGATGAGGTACTGGCAGACCTCCTCACCACCGAAGCCGATGTAGTACTCGAGCCACTCGAGGTGCAGATGGAGCCACGGGATGCCGCACTTCACAGGTCGGGCACCGACGGTGTCGCACAAGATGTTGTTCTCATCGGCACACGGGGAGCTGACCTCGAGCGAGTACGGGTCGTCCGGCTCGTACTCCACACCGCAGAAGATCGGGTTTGCCGAGAAGTTCCCGAGCTGATTCATCTGTCCCTCGATGCATCCGACGTAGTTCCCCCCGGCGTTCCCGAAGACGTCGCAACACTCGAGGACGACGCTCGCGCCGTCGTGGCAGTCGATCGGATCGGTGTCCGATTCGGAGAAGGCGATGATCGTGTCCCAGAACCGGGTGCTCACGTACGTGGAGACGGCGGCTCCCCCGAGGTCCGCGGAGTTCCCGGAGAATGTCAGGCGCTGGATGATGAGGTCGCGCGACAGATCGGGCTCGCTCCCCGTATCGACGATCAGGAGCCCTCCGCCGTAGCCCGTGACGGAGTTCCCGTCGAAGACGCTGTTCACGACGCCGACCGGATCCAGGCCGCCGGATGAGAAGACGCCGCCTCCGCTCGAGGCGGTGTTGTTGCTGAACCTGCATGAGTTGAACACCGCCTGGCCGGTGGTGCTGTCGGCGTAGAGGCCGCCCCCGAAGCGCTCGGCGTGGTTGTCGCGGAAGATCAGCCTGCTGAAGTCCGGCGAGTCGTTGGGTCCGAGGTCCCCGAGGTACATCCCGGCCCCGTGGGCGTCAGGGTTCTCGGTCGCTCCGCCGGTGAGGGTGAAGCGCGTGACCTTCGTGTATGAGTCCAACCCCTCGCAGATCATCACCCTGCTCTGGCCCTCGGCGTCGATGATGTTGTCCCACGGGAGGCCCTGTCCCTCGAGTATGACGCCCGACTTCATCACGAGCGGCATCGTCTCTCCGGTCGATGGCGCGTAGGTGCCGGGCCACACCCAGATCCTGTCGCCCCACTCCGCGACCTCGAGCGCCTCCGTGATGGTGAGGAAGTGGCCGGTTCCGTCCTGCCTCACTATGTACTGGAACCCCTCGGCAGCAACGGGGACGAGCACACACACCGCGAGCAACACAAGTCCGAACGTTCTCACTGTTTTCTCCTTGCCTGGGCGATGGCGCTCCGCCGGGCGGTCGCAGGGGTAGGCGGCGTGCCTCCGTGGGCCACACCGCACTCGGTCTGGGCTGAGTTCGAGTCGACGACGCAGCGCGAGAACTCGGGCGCGGCTTCCGACTCTCCCACGCTCACGTAGAGCGCGCCTCGCGGGTCGCGAGGCGCGAACGGGTCGCACGCGCGTGTCAGGACGGGAACCGGAGGCCGGGCCGGCATCCCGATGTGAGCCACGTTCCCCACCGGAGCGCCTCCTGCGGAGCGCCGGGGTCTTTAGTAGAGAGGACTACGGATTCACTGGATAGTACCATGTTTCTCTACCCGAGTCAAGAATCTGCGGACAGGCTTGACGGAGCTGCCTTCCCCGGGCGGGGTCCGCGAATCGTGTTGAAAGCCCCCAGGATGCTCTGATAAACTGCAATGCTGCCCAGAGGCTGTAGGACCCTAAACAGTGCGCACACGGAAGACGAGGCCCGGCGCGTCCGAGGCCGGTCTCCCATCGGAAAGGAGCCAGCGTATGAAGCTCGCCGACACACGGAAGCTGATGGAGAAGCACGGGATCCCCGGGCGCGACGCGAACGATCTCCCCACGAGCACGAAGCGTTTCCCCGACGGGGCCTGGTACCGCATGGAGATCTCGGGCATCGAGCGGCCGAACGTGCTCGAGGCCGCGATCGACGAGATGAACAAGCGCAAGGTGCCGCTCCACCGGATGATCTCGCTCGTGATGGGCGCGACCTACTTCACGAAGCAGGACCTCACCGACTTCGCCCAGATGGCGGCCGACGCCAAGCTCGAGGTCATCGTGACGCCGGGACCGCGCGCCCCGTGGTACACGGGCCGTCAGGTCGCGACGCCCGAGGGCGCGCTCTCCGGCCTCCGCTTCCGCGGCTCGGAATCGCTGTCGCACGCGATCAACGAGATCCTGAGCCTGATCGACATCGGCTTCCGCGGCTTTCTCGTGATCGACGAGGGCGAGCTGTGGCTCTTGAACGAGATGA
>JALGVU010000344.1 GCA_025774545.1 bacterium
GCATCGACCTCGACACCGGAACCTTCTCGATGACGCTCGCCACCGAGGGCGAGGCCAGCGACGGGGACATCCTCTCGATCAAGGGCGGACAGATCCCCGAGCGGATGCCCATGTTGACCTCGCACTGGAACGACCCCAGCGCGCAGCTCGGCAGCATCACGAACCCCGAGAAGCTGCTCAAGGACAACCCACCGCGCCTCAAGGCCGTGGGCCACATCGAGATGAGCGGCGAGGGCGTGAGCGCCGAGATCCGCCGCGACCTCGCGCACATGATCGACAAGGGCCACGTCACGGGCGTGTCGATCCGCTGGGACGACGTGCCCGGGAAGTCCATCCGCCGCGTGAACCTGCCGAGCGATCACCAGTACTTCGTCGACGAGGCCACCGAGACGGACCACCGCAAGCGCTACGGCCTCTACTTCGAGGAGTGGCGTGCGATGGAGGGCAGCGTGGTCGCGCTGGGCGCCGACCCGGAGGCGCTGATCGGCCGCGCGGACGAGACCGACGGCGCCGTGTCGACCTTTTGGCGCGCGATGGCTGTCGACGCAGGGAGCGGCGTGGCCGAGACGGGCGAGCGTGTCGATGACATCGAGGACGAGGGCGTGGACCCCGAGGCCCGCATCGCCGCGTCCCTCTCGGCCCTCCGCGCCGAGGCTGCCTTCTGCCACGGCATCGGCGCCTCGCACGCGGACATGATCAACGCTGTCGTCGATGACGGTGACGCCGACGTGGAGGCCGTGGAGATCGAAGGGCACGTCGTATTCATGCCCGAGCCCGCAGCCGAAGCGCTGCGCGAGAGGCTCGAGCCCGAACCCGAAGCAGAAGAGCCCGTCTCGCCCGACGAGATGGCCCATCTGCTCGAACGACTCGGCGCGCTGGAGGCCGCACAGGTCACGGCGCCCGACGAGGACCGCGTATCCGAGGAGCCGGTCCCCTCACCGACAGAAGAGCGCGAAGAAGCCGCCCCGCTCTCGGCACTGAGTCCAGAAGTTCAGGCCCTCGTACTGCGCGGCAAGCGCGGCGAGCGCTTCTCCCCGGTCAAGGTTGCGGAGCTGATTCGCAAGAGGATCACGGAAGAGCGCGAGGGGGCCGCCGTCCGCTTCTTCGAGGCAATCGAGAAGAAGCGCGGGAGAATTCCCCATGAAAGATGACGTACCGATGGTGCCCGAGGGCATCGTGACCGACGAAGAGAAAGAGAAGCGGAGAGAGTCTACAATTCTCACCGCCGTCGAGAGCCTCGTTCAGAAGGAGCGGGACCGTTTCGACGCGGAGACGGTGAAGGCGATCGACCTGCTCAGCGAAGTCGACCGCTCGAGCGTCCCCGACCTCTACAAGAACCCGGCCGAGCACAAGGGCGTGACCCGGCTCGCCAGTCCCACCGAGTCCCTCTACCGGAACATGCCGGAAGAGGTGCGCGCGTTGCGGAACCCCGAATCCGATCACTACATGGCCTCATGGCTTCGCGGGAAGCTCGAGGTCGATCGCGGCGCCATGCTGCACGCATCCGCCAAGCTGGATCAGATGTTCCCGCGTGCGGTGATGACAGAGGGCGTGGCACTCGGGACGGGTGCGGTCGCCACGGGCACGGGTGCCGAGTTGGTTCCCCGCCCGCTTCAGGCCGTCATCATGATCGCCCGTGACCGCGTCGCCAAGATGCGACGGTTCGCGACGATCTTCCAGATGACGGCGCAGGAGACGCAGATCCCGACGGCCGCCTCGATGACCGCCGCGATGGTGGCAGAATCCTCGGGCTCAGGTCAGAGCGAGCCGGCCATCGCCCAGGTGGCGCTCATCGCGCACGTCGCCGGGGTGCAGGCTCGCGCCACCAAGGAGCTGGTCGCGGATTCCGCGATCAATCTCGTGACGGTCCTGTCCCAACGCGGTGGCGCAGCGCTCGGCGTTCTGGAGGACGACGAGTTCTTCAAGACCGGCACGGGCACGGCGCCTCACGTCACGAAGGTGAGCGGTACGGGCCTGGTGCTCACGACCGCGACCGTCCTGCCCTACAGCGATGTGCTGAGCATGTACCACACCCTCGGGCAGCAGTACCGGGACAACGCCGTCTGGTTCATCGAGAGCGGCGTGCTCGCGATGCTGTCCAACGTCCGCGACGGGAACGGCCGACCGTTCTACCAGGGCCTCGGCGAAAGCCCCGGCCCGATCACGGACGACCCGGGCGCCGTGGGGACTCTCCTGCGGAAGCCGGTCTATGAGGTGCCGCTCACGGCGGGCGACATCTGGTTCGGCGATCCTTCGCAGTATGCGATAGGGCAGCGGCAGGGCATCGAGATCGACGTCTCGACGCACGCACGGTTCCTGAATCGCGAGGTGGTCTGGGAGATCACCGAGCGCATCGCCGGGAACAACACCGACGTCGCCGCGGCGCAGTACACGACGGGAGTCACTTCGGCGACCTCGCTGTAAGTGACCATGTGACTCCATCCGGGGCGGGGGCCTCGGCTCCCGCCCCACCCGGAGGCCAGCATGGCAACGAAGGAAGAGAACAGGGCGAAGCTGAAGAGGCTGGAGGCCATCGTCAACTCGAAGCTCGCGACGTTCGTGCGATGGGGCACCAGCACGGGCGACACCCAGGTGAGCCAGGTCGTCACCCGGCTGCGCGAAGCGCTCGACGAGATCGATCCGCCGCTGGCGAAGCGCGGAAGAGCTTCAGGATACGACCGCATTGCACGCGGGGGCCGCGACCGCGAGGGCTAGCCGATGGCAGATTATCCGCCGATCGAGACCATTCCCGAGGTCACCAGCTCGCTCACCAGCGTCGAGCGGGTGAAAGAGTTCATCCAGTCCGACGAGGTGGATGGCACCCTGATGAGCAACCTGATCGCCGCCGTGTCGAACGAGATCGAGGGCTGGCTGGATCGGGCCATCAATCAGGCCACGGCCACCGATGAGCTGCTCGACTCCATCGGAGACGAGAAGATCCACACCCGCTACTTCCCGATTA
>JALGVU010000345.1 GCA_025774545.1 bacterium
GCAGACGAGCCGAGCAAACGGCCGGTGGTAGGCGCGTGACACCATCGTCCGCCTCCCTTCGTTCTATATAGAGAGGAGCGTTCCGTTCGCAGGGGATCGGGGCGCGGGCGCTTGCGTCGTGCTCCGCGCCGCGTTCTTGGCCAGCGTAAGTGCCTAGCCAGACCCATTGTACACCCTAAGAGGCCTCAGGTCCAGGAAATTCCCGGGCGCGGCTCGGGAATGCGCCGGGCGCGGCGCAGCACAGGGCACGGGAAAAGCAGGGGCCGGAGGTCGATGCCCCCGGCCCCTCAAGCCCCTCCACTTCTGTTCTGGCCTACTCGATGAGGATCAGCTTCGTGACCAGCTCGCGGCCGTCCGCCCTCAGCCGGCAGAAGTAGACGCCGCTCGCCACTCGGATTCCGGCTTCGTCCGAGCCGTCCCAGTGCGCGGCGTGGCGGCCGGCGGCCATCGAGCGGTCGATCAACGTCCTGACCATTCTCCCTGAGACGTCACTGACGATGAGGAGGACATCCGTCCGCTCGGGCAGGCTGAGCAAGACCCGGGTCTCCGAGCTGAACGGATTCGGATGGGCCCGGGCGAGACTGATCTCCGTGATCGCCCCCTCCGGACGCTCGCTGGGACGCGCGGTCGCCTCGCCCCCGGCGACCTCGTACGCCTTGCCCCTCGCGCGGACGATGATGCAGTCCTGCGTCTCGAAGGCGAGGCTGTCCGTGGTCATCCCCGTGAGGGTCAACGGAATCACGTCGCCGTTGGACACGTCTCCCAGCGCTGCGACGATCGCCTGGTTCTCGAACTTGAGGGTCATGTCCATGTAGCCGTCGGGACCCTCGGTCGTGCACTCGCAGGTGTCGGGATCGTCTCCAACGGGCGCCGCAACGTCCTCGTACGCCCACCGCAGAGGAGCCACGCCCTCGAGCTCAAGCGAGAGCGGAGCCACCGTGGCGACATCGAAGTCCTCCGTGCCGAGAATCGCGGCCGGGAGCACGCCCTTGCTCTTCGGGTTCAGCGGATTCGGGCAGGACGTCGGCTTCATGTCGAACTCCACGTCGAGGATGATCGGCGGCGCCGCCTTCTGGAGCGTGAGGAGCGCCCAGCTCGTGCTGAGAATCGTGTCAGCACCGGCGTAGTTGTCCCAGAAGTCGGGGCCCCAGGACCCGTTCCCATTCTGGTTGTTCACGATGTAGGTCGACAGGTCCTCGAACCAGTCGATCGAATCGATGAGGTCTATCTGATAGGCCTCGAGGCCCTTCATCACGGTGAACATCGCCTGGTAGTTCCCCAGCCACCCCTGGTACGAGCACCAGTTCCCGCCGATGGGCACGCCCGCGAGATTCCAGGCTCGGACGAGGTAGTCGATGGCGTCCTGAACCCTCTGGGTCTGCGGCGGATCGCCGTAGAGCGCCATCTCGAACAGGAGGTTCCCGGTCTCGAGGGTGTTCACGCAGTTGTTCGCGTTGCTGTATCCGGACCCTCCGTCGAACGCGTCGCCGTTCACGTCGTTCTGGATGATGTCGACCCAATTGCCCGGGTCGCCGTACTGGTCCGTCACGAACGACGGCAGGTTCAGCCCGAAACCGTTGGGCGACGGAGCCGCGAAGAAGCCGAGACCCAGCGTGGCGTACCCGGAGTTCGACTGATCCGGGCTGTCGTCGGCCGCGTTGTAGCCCCAGCCGCCTATGGGCGCCTGGGCGTACGCCAGCCAGTTCATCACATCGACCGCCACGGCCCCGTAGGTCCAGCCGTCGATCACGCTGCCGTCAACATCGACGACCCGATCCGGGTCCATGGACTCCGCGATGGCCATGAGCGCGATTCCCGTCTCGTAGGTGAGCCCGCCCCCGAAGGACACCGCGATGCCGTTCGTGTCCGTGTCGGCGACGTGTCCTGTGATGTCCACGAGTTCCGAGTGTGCGAAGATGTAATCCAGCCCGCGAATGACGTGCTCGCGGTACGGATAGGTCGGGTCGAATGGCGACTCGTACTCCTCTCGCAGCATGGCGTCGTGTTCGAATTTCTTAACAGCCAGTCCCGTCTTCGCCACCCTGCGTGAGACTCCCCACGATCCGTAGTTCGGGTCACCGACCGTGGTGTTCTGCTTGCCCGCCAGCCACACGAGCCCGTCGTCGATCGCCGCCTGGATCTCTTCCTCCGTCGCCGCTCCCGCGACCCCTGGCCACGCGATGAACGCCACGAGAATCGCCGTCAACAACACAGCTGCTTTCATCGTTCCCTCTCCTACTCCTCCCCCGCATTCCGCGCGAGGGAGAAGTCCGCCTGTTCAGCCCAGCTCAGACTTCACCCCGCACCTCACACCTCCCACTCATCATCCCACGACGGCATCACCTCCTTCCCCCAACGACCCCCACGCGACGCGCGCCGCTCTTTCGCCGCCCGCGCTCTCACGCGGCGTGGTCCGCGCCCGCAGCTTCCGCTCGAGTTCTCGCGTGCGCCCCCCGCACCGACGCGTGGAGTCATGCCCCCAGCCTGTCCGACTGGGCACCACTCACATCGGCGGCGAAGTCTCTTCTCTGACGGCGCGTGTCTGCGGTGGGCGGAGTCTACTATTCTGGTAGTTCAGTGTCAAGCTGCTTTCGTGGCCCGATGAATCGTGATTCATAATTCATCACCGATTCGGGTTGCTGCCCGTCGGCCTCCGGACGAGGGCGCCGCCCCGCGCCGGCAACCCTCGACGGGACCCAGGGTCTTGCGAGACGCCCCTGGGCTCCACGACAGAGCGGGGCCCCGATTCGGAGCCCCGCTCGGCACGCCTCGCCGATGTTCGTTCGTCGCTAGTGCGCCCGGACCATCTCCTTCACCTTCATCAGGCGCGTCGCGGTCTCACGCTCGAGCTCCGACAGACGATCCGAGATGAACCGGATCGTCTCCTCGAGGCTCGGCACGAGGATGTGCTCGAGCGCGTTCACGCGTCGCCGGGTCTTCTCGAGCTCGGCCGCG
>JALGVU010000091.1 GCA_025774545.1 bacterium
CGCGCCTTGACCTCGTCGACGATCGCGTGCGTCGGGCAGACCGCGGCGCAGATCCCGCAGTTGGTGCACTTCGCGTAGTCGATGACCGCGAGGTTGTCGTCCATGGTGATGGCGTCGTGCGGGCACTTCTTGACGCAGAGCTGGCAGGCGATGCACGCGACCGTGCAGACCTTCTTGGCCGCGGCGCCCTTGTCGTGCGACGAGCACCTGACGTGGACCTTCATGTCCTTCGAGACGAGCTCGATGATGTTCACCGGGCAGGCGGCGACGCAGTTCCCGCAGCCGGTGCACTTCTTGCGATCGATGAGGACGAGACCCTCGTCGTCGATCACGACCGCGTCGAACGGGCAGACGTCGCGGCATGTCCCAAACCCCAGGCAGCCGAACACGCAGGCCTTGGGATTGCCGCCCACCAGGATGGCCGCGCGGCAGTCGTTGATGCCCTCGTAGTGGAGCCGCTGCTCCGAGTTCGACAGGCCGCCGGCGCAGTGGACCACGGCGATCTTCGGCACGACGTCGCCGGCGTCGCCGCCGAGAAGCTCCGCGATGGCCGCGGCCGTCTCCGAGCCGCCCGGCGGGCACGCGTTCGGCGGCGCGTCCTCCTTCACCATCGCCTCCGCCAGCCCCTGGCAGCCGGGGAAACCGCACGCCCCGCAGTTCGCGCCCGGCAGAAGTTCGAGCACCTGCTCCACGCGCGGGTCGCGGTGGACCACGAAGATCCTCGAGGCGACCGCGAGGATGGCGCCGAAGATGGCGGCCATGCTCGTCAGGGCAATCATCGATTTCGCGACGACCGACTGCATGAGTGTGCTCTCTCCGCTTGTCCATCGGGCCGCGGCCTAAGGCCTCCGCCCTCTACCCGATCTTGAGTCCCGCGAACCCCGCGAACGCGATCGCCATGCACCCCGCGACGATGAACGTGATCGGGATGCCGCGCATCGTCTCCGGCACGTCCACGAGATCGAGCCGCTCGCGGATCGCGGCCATGAGCACGAGCGCGAGCGTGAATCCGAGCCCGGCAGCGAACCCGTGAACGACCGTGAAGATGAAGCTCTGTGCGCGCGGGAGATCGGTGACCATGAAGTCGTTCACGTTCACCACCGCGACACCCAGCACGGCGCAGTTCGTCGTGATGAGCGGGAGATATATGCCGAGCGAACGGTGGAGCGCGGGCGAGGACTTCTCGATCACCATCTCCACGAACTGCACGAGCGTCGCGATGACGAGAATGAACGCGATCGTCCTCAGGTACGTGATCTCGAGCGGCACCAGCACGTACATGTAGACGAACCACGTCACGAGCGACGCCATCGTCATGACGAAGATGACGGCCATCCCCATTCCGAGCGCCGAGTCGGAGTCCTTCGAGACACCGACGAACGGGCAGAGCCCGAGGAACTTCATGAGGACGAAGTTCGACACGAACATCGCGCCGACGATGATGGGCAGCAGCTGTCCGAGATCCATCAGCGACCTCCCCCGTCCGCCTTCTTGGCCGCCTCGGCCTTCCTCTTGAGCTTCCCGTCGAGAACGTTGAAGAACCCCATGAGAAGCCCCATCGTGATGAACGCGCCCGGCGCGAGAATCATGAGGAGCATCGGCTGGAAGCGCGGTCCGAACACCATGTAGCCGAAGAGCTTCCCGTCGCCCAGCACCTCGCGCAGCGCTCCGATGAGAACGAGGGCGAACGTGAACCCGATGCCCATGCCGATCCCGTCCAGGATCGAGACCCCGAGCCCGTGCTTCGACGCGAACGCCTCCGCGCGGCCGAGGATGATGCAGTTGACGACGATGAGCGGGATGAAGATACCGAGCGACTTCGAGAGCTCGGGGAGATAAGCGCCCATCACGAGCTCGACGATCGTGACGAAGCTCGCGATGACGACGATGAAGCACGGGATGCGCACTTTCGCAGGGATCACCTTCCTGAGGAGCGAGATCACGATGTTCGAGCCCAGGAGCACGAACGTCGCCGCCGCTCCCATCCCGAGGCCGTTCTGGACCGACGTCGACACCGCGAGCGCCGGGCAGAGACCCAGGGCGAGCCTGAAGACCGGGTTCTCCCTGTAGATGCCCTTGACGAGTTCGCCCATCGCCTTCATCGCTCGGCCTCCCCGGGCGTCTGGTCCGGATCGGCGCCGGCCGCGTCGCCGGTCTCCCCGGACACGCCGCCTGCCGCACCGGACACGCCGCCCTCGACCCCGACGATCGAGACCAACATCGCGAGGCCCTCCTTGACCGATCGCGCCACCGCGTCCGAGCTGATCGTCGCTCCCGTGATGGCGAGCACGCCTTCGTCGCTCGCGCTCTTGACCACACGGATGTCGCCGAGGTCCATTCCGTTGAACTGCTCCTCGAACCAGGGCTCCATGCCCGACTCGTCGACCGCGTTTCCACCGATCACGTCCCAGAGCGTGTTCTGAGAGGCGATCTCGACCACCTTGGCACCCAGTCCAGGGGTCTCCTGCTGGAAGGTCGTCTCGGTGGCGCAGATGCGTCCCGCCGCATCGACGCCGACGATCGTCTCGATCGTGCTCGAGTAGCCCTTGCCGTAGGCGACGTACGCGTACCCGATGATCTCGCCGCTCCCCTCCTCAGGGTACGCCGTGTAGAAGGCGAACGGCTTGCCCGAGACGACCGAGTCGGTCGTCGTCTCGGCGAAGAAGGCGTCGGGGGCGCAGCCGAGCGCCTCGATCCGCGCGTTCGTCTGCTCC
The DNA here is from genome assembly GCA_025774545.1 of bacterium. Classification (GTDB taxonomy): domain Bacteria; phylum Joyebacterota; class Joyebacteria; order Joyebacterales; family Joyebacteraceae; genus JALGVU01. The sequence continues at coordinate 2,715 of JALGVU010000091.1, forward strand.
TGCCGCTTGTACTCCTCGGTGATCTCGTTCGTCGCGTTGAAGACGGCCGAGAGACCGAAGCTCGCGACCATCGCGATCGCGGCGAGCGTGCCGACCAGACGGAGGAAGTTACCCACGCTTCTTCACCTCCCCGAACACCTTCGGCCGGGTGTGCCGGTCGATCAGAGGCGTCGCGACGTTCATGAGGAGGATCGAATAGCTGACGCCCTCGGGATAGCCTCCGATGAGGCGGATGATCGACGTCAGGACTCCGCAGCCGACACCGAAGATGATCATCCCCCTGGGCGTCACCGGCGACGTGACCATGTCGGTCGCCATGTAGAACGCGCCCAGGATGAGCCCGCCGGCCAGGATGTGGAAGACCGCGTTCCCCGTGAAGAAGCCCGACGGCCCCCCGAAGATCCACGTGAGGATCGCGACGGTCGCGATGTACGTGCTCGGGATCCGCCACTCTATGTAATGCTTGAACATCAGATAGGCGGCGCCGACGAGGAGCAGGAGGACCGACGTCTCGCCGATACAGCCTCCGACGCGTCCGATGAAGAGGTTCGCGATCGAGTCGGCCGAGCCCAGCTCGGCCAGCACCTCGCGCGCCTGAACGACCTGGTGCGTCGTCGATGACGGGTCGCCTATGATGTCCGAGACCTGGCGGAGCACGGCGAGCGGCGTCGCCTGCGTGACCGCGTCGACGCCCCGCATGGCGATCCCGGAGAGCGAGCCGCCGCGCGCCGGCAGCCACGTCGTCGTCATGTGGACCGGCCACGAGGCCAGCAGGAACGCCCGCCCGAGCAGGGCGGGGTTCAGGGGGTTGTAGCCGAGTCCGCCGAAGACCTGCTTCCCGATGGCGATGGCGAAGATCGAGCCGGCGACGGGGATCCACCACGGAACGCCCGCGGGGAGGTTGAAGGCGAGGAGGATGCCGGTCACGAGCGCGCTACCGTCGGCGATCGTGACGGGCACGCCCCTCGCGCGCTGGATCGCGGCCTCCGTGACCAGCGCCGCGACGATCGCGAGCAAGGTCAAGAGGAGGGCGCGCGCGCCATAGAAGTAGACCGAGCCGATGATCGCGGGGGCGAGGGCGATGACGACCCCGTACATCACCCTCTTGACCGAGACGTCCTCTCGGATGTGCGGAGACGCGGAGATGATCAGGCGGTCCTGCATCAGGCTCCCTTCCCCTTCTCCCTCTCGCTCTTCTCCAGCGCGGCCTTCTTGCGCTGGTAGGCGAGGTACTTCCCGAACTTGAAGTAGTGCACGAGTCGGCGCCGCGACGGACACACGTAGGCGCACGAGCCGCACTCCATGCAATCGTTGAGGCCGGTCGCGACGGCCTGGTCGATCCGCTCGGCCATCACGAGCTTCTCGATGGTCGTGGGCAGGAGCTTCATCGGACAGGCGTGCACGCAGTGCCCGCAGCGGATGCACGGCTCCGGCGGCAGGACATCGATCTCGTCAGGACCCAGGAAGAGCACGCCGGACATCCCTTTGATCACGGGAACGTCGAGCGTGAACTGCGTGATCCCCATCATCGGGCCGCCCGAGACGACCTTCGCCGTGTCACCGTCCAAGCCCCCCGCCTCGTCGACCAGGCCCGACAGGAGCGTGCCGATCCGCGCGGCGAAGTTGGTCGGGCGCGAGAGCGGTGTTCCCGTGATGGTCACGACCCGCTCGACGAGCGGCCGGCCGTGCCTGCAGGCGTCGTAGACCGCGAGCGACGTACCGACGTTCTGGACGACGACGCCCACGTCCATCGGAAGCCCCCCGGCCGGGACCCGCCTGCCGAGGATGGCCGAGATGAGCTGCTTCTCGGCGCCCTGGGGATACTTCACCTGGAGCGCGACCACCTTGATGTTCGAGCCTGGGGAGAGAGCCCTCCTCATCGACTCGACCGCGTCGAGCTTGTTCGACTCGATCCCGACGATCCCGCGCTCGCACCCGAGCGCCCGCGTGATGAGCTCGAGCCCACGGAGGATGCCCTCCGGCCGTTCGTTCATGAGCCGGTGGTCGGCGGTGAGCCACGGCTCGCACTCGGCGCCGTTTAGGATCGCGGTGTCGATCGGTTTCGACTCGGGAGGCGACAGCTTCACGTGGGTCGGGAACGCGGCGCCCCCGAGACCGACGAGTCCGGCCTCGCGGACGATGTTCTTGATGTCGTCGCCGGAGAGCGCTTCGACGTTCTCGCGCGGCTGCACCGACTCGTGCCACGAGTCGTCGCCCTCGCCCTCGATCACGATGGCGTCCTGCTCTCCGCCGAGCGGATGCGGGAACCTGCTGACCGCCGTGACCTTGCCGCCGATCGACGCGTGGACCGGCACCGAGACGAATCCGTTCGCCTCGCCGATCTTCTGGCCGCGCCCGACCTCGTCGCCCACCTTGACGATGGGCTCCGCGGGCGCTCCGAGCGCCTGCCGGAGCGGCACGACGACGCGCGCTGGTACTGCGGCCGCGACGATCGCCGCGTCCTTCGTCTGCTCCTTCGAGGTCGGCGGATGGATTCCGCCTGCGAAGGTCCTCAGTCTCAGGATGCTCTCCCGCCCTATCAGTTGGGCGCCCCGCCCTCCTCCGTCGACGCGGGAAGGCGGGGCGAACTCGTGTCCGGTACTAGAGAAGCTCGATCGAGAGCCTCGCCTTGATGCCCATCTCGACGGTGCCCGACGCGGCCGCCCCGGCGACCGACGCGCCCTCGCCCGTCAGGGTGAGCGCGGCCTCGCTCGTGCTGTAGACGACGCGTCCGTCCTCGAGCGACATGACGATGGAGCCGGTCGTCGTGCCCGCGCCCGACATGAGCCACATCTCCCCCGCCTGCTCCGCCCGTCCCTCGAACTCGAACTCGGTGACGCGCGCGATCTCGACGCACCGGATCTCGTATTTCTCCTTGAAGCCCACGACGGTGTAGGTCGTCTCGCCGATGAAGTCCCGCTCGACGGAGCTCGTGATGTCGGGGATGTCGTAGCTCTCCTCCCACGTCGTGCCGATCGAGAGCGGCTCGTCCGGCAGGGCGGGGAAGACGTCGTAGAGGAGCATCGCCATCTGGCCGGTGCCCGCCTCGAGCGCCTCCTCGCCGGAGAGGCCGGACCACGACAGCACGTCGCCCGTGGGATCGAGCTCGAAGAGAAGCTCCTTCCCGCGGAGCGCCGAGACGGTCTTGTCGGGCTGCATCCGGTCGCCGAAGGTCATCGAGCCGACCGCGTAGTCGAACCGCATCCTCATCTTCACCACGTTGTCGTCCACGCTCGTGATCGTGTTGGTCGTCTTCAGCTCGGCGAGGGTCGAGATCGACTGCTCGTAGGCCGTGCGCCTGACGCCCGACTGGGTGTCGATCTTGAAGCGGTACTTCAGGACGTCACCCTCCTCGAACGAGCGCGTGATGGTGATCGGTCCCTCGACGCTGATCTCGCGCCCGCCCACGCCGCCACCGCCGCAGCCCGTCAACACGAGCCCGAGAGCCATGACGCAGAGCACGCTGCACAACAGGACCCTCCGAGAATCCATCCTCAAGCCTCCTTCTGGGATGACGACGGGGCGCGACCGAGGCCGCGCTCCGAGAGCGTGAATCCGAGCCGGGATTATAGCACGCGTTCGCTCGCGGGCGCATCAGTTTTCGGAGCGTGGCGGTGGGTGCGCCGTGAGCGGCGGCCCTGGGGTGGGATGGGCCGCGCTCAGGCCCCGAGCTTCTCCCGAAGCTCGTCTGACGTGGGCGCCTTCTTGATCCACCTGGCAACCTCGTCGCCCCCGTCCATGAGGACGATCGTGGGGACGTCCGCGACCTCCTGCATGGCGGCTTCGACGAGGCCGTCGGCGGTGGAGAGGTTGATCGACTCGGTCTCGACGATCCTGTCCGCGCCCCACTTCTCGAGGAAGAACTGGATCTTGTCCTTCGCGTTCTTGCAGGCCTCGCAGTCGTCCTTCACGAAGTAGATGAGCTTCATGCGAACTCACTCCTGAATCGGTCCTCGAGCTCCCCCCTCTTGCCCTTGTTCCAGCCGGAGACCCTCGAGTAGTACCCCGTCACCCTGGTGATGCCGTCGATCTCCGCCGAGCTGCACCGCGGACACTGGTCCTTGAGCCCGCGCGTGACGGCCAGGCACGAGTTGCACGTCGTGAACTCGGGAGAGAATGCGATCTGGGCGTTCCGCGTGTGCTCGAAGGTCCGCCTGACGAAGCTCGACACCGCGCCCGCGTCGGGTCGGCTGTCCGCGATCCAGACGTGCGACAGCGCCCCGGCCTCGATCATGTCGTGGAAGCGTCCCTCCTTCTTCACGCGCTCGATCGGGCTCACGGGATGCGAGACGTTCAGGAAGGTCGAGTTCGTGTAGTAGATCTCGCCGAGCGACAAGTTGCCCTTGACGACCCGCTCCGCCTGGCGCTCGAAGTGCTCGAGATCGAGCTTCGCGAGCCGGTAGGCCGCCGACTCCGCCGGCGTCTGCTCGAGGACGAACCGCATGCCGGCCCTCTTCGAGGCCGCGTCACAGGCCAGCTTCAGATGTGCGATCACCTTGAGGCCCAACCGGAACGCCTCCTCGGACTCGTGGATCTCCTGCCCGATGTGGCTCTGCACCAGCTCGTTCAGGCCGAGAAGCCCGATCAGGTACGTCACGCGGTGCATCCTGAGGTACTGATGCCCATCGAGGTTCATCGTGAGGAGCGCGAGCGGCCCGCGATCCCCCATCGAGAGGAGCCGCTCGATGATCTGACGCTTCTCGCGGTGGGCAACGACGGCCAGTTCGAGGAATTCGTCCAGTTTCTCGAAGAGCTTCGCGTCGTCGCCTTTCGCGTAGTAGGCGGCGCGCGGGAGGTTCAGGGTCACGTTCTGGAGCGCGGAGTAGCGCATGCGCCACGGCTCCTTCGCGTCCTCGAGGTCCGACTCGTCGAGCTTGAAGGAGAGCCTGCAGCACTCGGAGATCTTGGCCGTCTCGCCCCGGTCGAAGACGAAGTACGTGTTCCCCTTGTCGGCCGCCACGTCGCTGATGTGATGGAGGAAGTCCTCGTGACCCGGCGTCCGGAAGAACTCGTCGGTGATGTGAACCAGAGGTTTCGGGAAGAAGAACGGCCGGCCGGTCCCGTCACCCTCCTTGTACGTGTCGAAGAGCGCCATCGCGAACTGCTGCGATTCCTTCTGGAAATCGAGGTAGGTCCGCCCGGTCGGTTTCCCGCCCGGCCCGAGCGCCTCGACGCCCGCGAAGTGCTTCGGCGTCTCCCAGTAGATGTTGATGTCGCTGAAGATCGCCTGGCCGCCGCGCGCCACGCTCTGCTGCGAGTACTCGAAGATGAGCATCTGCGCGAGCTGGTGGACGTCGCGGTCGGAGAGCCCCTCGAGGAACGGAGAGAAGAACACGTTCACGGCGTCCCAGCCGATCGCGCCGGCGAAGTGGCCCTGGAGTGCGGCCGAGAACTTCACCATGTGCGCGAGGAGGATGTCGGGGTGCTTGGCCGGTTTAGCGATCGCGAGCGAGTTCGGCAGGTGCAGCCCGAACTTCTTCACGTACTCGAGCGACTGGCCCGAGCAGTACGGCCGATCGAAGAACCCGAGATCGTGCAGGTGGATGTCGCCCCGCGCGTGCGCGTCCGCGATCTCCTGGCTGAAGACGGCGAGGAGCGCGTACTGCTTCTTCACCGACTCGGCCAGCGTCATGTTCGTGGCCTCGGGGTTGTGCGGGATGTTCGCGTTCTCTTTGTTCGGAACGAGGATGATCCGCTCGGCATCGTAGAGCGGAACGCCGAGTCGCGTGTGCTTGCGTCGCGCCGCCTCCAGTCCGTGCTCGATGAGCTTCGCGTCGACGAGCTCGCGGATGAGCGGCGCCGTGATCACCTTCGTCTTCGAGAGCACGATCTGATCCTCGACCTCGCGGCTGATCTTCTCCGCGACGCCGACCCCGACGTCGGCCTCACGCACGAGCGTCTCGATGATCTTCTCGCGATCCCACGTGACCATGTCGTCGCCGGACATCCGGACGAAGAGCGCGAGATCGGTCGCGTCGTGCTGCAGCTCCCTGCGCTTCTTCTCGAGGTCGATCAGCCTCGGGCTGATGTCCGTCTTGCGGACCCTGGAGCGCTTGTCCCTGTAGAGGATGAAGGCCTTGGCCGTCCTGGCGTGGCCCCGCTCGATCAGGACCTTCTCGATGGCGTTCTGTATCTCCTCTACCTGCGGTAAGTTATCCCCCCGCTCCGAGTAGAGATAGAGAAGGACCTCGTCGGTCAGCCGCTCGGCGATCTCCTGGTCCCTGCCCCCGACCTCCTCGGCCGCCTTGAAGATGGCCAGCGTGATCTTCTTCCTGTCGAACGGGACGATCTTGCCGCTCCGTTTTCTGACCAGTCGGAAGAGCTTGCTTGCCAGGCGACGGTGCAGTCCGAGCAGTTCCTCCTCGTCCATGAAGAACCGGAGATGCGACTTCGGTTCCTCCGTCGTCGTCACCGACTCATCGACGATCACCTCATCGATGACGTCGTTGGCGGCGACGATTGCGCTCGTCGACACCGTCGCTTCGGTCGCGCGTCTCTCTTCGTTCGCTCTCGACATTCGCTCGACACCGATCCTCTCGTGAAAAGACAGGAGTTCACGGGAGCCTCGCGTGCGGGCTTCGCCGCTCGGCTCCTGGATTCTGATTCCGTCAGTAGGGTGTTAGGTGTGATTTCACGGAAGGTGCGCCAATGCTCCACTCATCCGCGAGCTGTCTTCCGCCAATAGCGAGGGCAGCGTATCAGCAGCTCGCGAGCGGTGTCAAGCGGGAAGAATACTGAGCGTGTGTTTTTTGGCGGCCACGATGCCGAGCAATCCCCTGACATTGCCGGAGCGGGCCGCGGGCGGCGACGGGACGCCGCGGGGCTCGCCGGGGGCGGCCCCGGGGGCGGCCGATGCTCGCCGCC
>JALGVU010000346.1 GCA_025774545.1 bacterium
GACCGCGTCTCCGGAGAGCGCGGCCTCCTCGAGGTCATCGACGCCGAACTCCCTTCCCGCGAGTATGCTGTCCGGGTGCTCCGTGAGGAGCTCCCCGGCGCGCTCCAAGAGCGCCGGCGTGCCGATCAGCGTCACGAGGCAACCCCTGAGCCCGCAGATGCAGGGCTTCCCGTTGGGGTCGATGGCCGTGTGGCCTATCTCACCTGCCACGCCCGTGGCGCCGCGGTAGATCTCTCCGCCTATGATGTGTCCGGAGCCGATGCCGGTCGCGACCTTGATGTATGCCAGGTCGTCGACTCCCCTGCCCGCCCCCCACCAGTGCTCGGCGAGCGCGCCCAGGTTCGCGTCGTTGTCCACCATCAGAGGCACGCCGTAGCGCTCGCCCAGACGCTCGAGCCCGAGCCGTCCTTCCCACGCGGGCAACACGATGGTCGAGAGCTCGTCGGGCTGTGCAGGGTCGAAGGGACAGGGGAGGGCGACGCCGATACCCACCAGAGGGCGCCCCTCCCGCACCCCGTTCGAGAGGCACGCGTCCGCGAGCTCACGGATGAGCGCGCGCGTGCCTTCGGGGTCGGTGCGGACCGGGTGCTCCCGCTCCTCCCAGGCGAGGACTTCCCCGCGCAGGTCGGTCAGGGCCGCCGCCATGTGGGCCGCACCCATCTCCACGCCGAGGATGACGCACGCGTCGTCCTGGAACTCGAGCAGTACGGGGCGACGTCCGCCGCGGGACTTCCCGAGACCGACCTCGGCGACGAGGCCCGTCGGCAGGATCTCGCTCACGACCTCGGAGACCGTCGAGCGGGAGAGATTCCCGTGCTCGGCGATGGCCGCGCGCGAGATACGTCCTTCGCGCCAGATGAGCCGGAGCACGGCGTCCGCCAGGGGCCTCGGCCCGTCCGGATCGCTTCGTCGTTCGCCCTTTCTCACTCGCTCCATTCGGTGCTCTCCTGTTCCGTACCAGGCCCTTCGCCCTTGGCGGAACAGTCTACCTGTGGAAGTAGACGTTGTCCACGATGACCGTGTTGACGTCGCTCGATGAGATGACCAGCTGCGCCAGGTGCTCCATGTTAACGAGATCGAAGTCCGCGAGCGGTATCTCGAGCGGCGACCACTGCCCGGAGAAGAACGGCGGCTCGGTGCCTCCGTTGAACATGAGCTCGTCCTCGCTGTCAGGCGCCCCACCCCACGTCCCGTCCTCGCCGAAGTCCACGAGTTTGACCTTGAACAGCCCCCCCGACGGCGCCCAAACGTCCAGATGCAGATGCGTCATGCCCGGGGTGACTGCGTCTATCACCTCAGACACGAACTCGATGCCCGCGAAGTTGAGGTCCGTGTAGACCTTGACGTTGTCCCCTTCGATCTCGAAGTCTACGACCTCTCCCGTCGAGCCACTCCACGGCGCGTGCCACGTGTCGACCGTCACGTCGTCATAGACGTCACTGAAGAGCGAGATGACGTCGCCTGCGGGAAGCGTCGGCACGGGCGCGGGCCCCTCGGGGGCACCCAGCACGTGCACGGTCACCACGCCCTCGGCGTCGACCGTGTCCAGCCTCGCCGTGACGGTCGCCGTCCCGCTGCCGACGGCGTCGATCGTCCCGTCGGTCACCGTGGCGATCATCTCGTCCGAGGACAGGTAGTCGAAACAGGCCGGCAGATGGTCGATCACCATCTCCTCGACGCCGACGTCGAACGTCACGGACGTCCCGCTGATCTCCACCGAGCCGCCGACGAACGTCGTCTGTGTCTCCGTGTCCATCTCCGGACGCGGGTTCGTGATGCCCTCGACGTAGACGAACTTGATCTCGTCCATCCAGAAGTCGAACCCCATGTTGTTCTCGTGGCCCTCCGCGAAGAAGAAGAGTCCGCCCTCCGCCGTCAGCCGCGAGGGGTTGGGGATCGGGACGATCACACGAACCCAGTCCTCCGTGAGCGGGATCGCGTCGCGGCTGGACTGGTAGAGCGACGTCCCCGTGTTGTCGTTGGCCAGCCCGGCGATGTCCAGCGTCGAGTTCATGCTCGACTTCGCGTAGAAGGACAGGGCGTTGTACTGGGAGAGGTCGCGCACGTTGGGGGTGGTGAAGGCTCCACCGGCGAAGGTTCCGTCGACCGCGCCCGGGCCGGGCACCGTTACTCTGAGGGACGCGGGCCCGTTGAAGGCGACGGCGAAGTCCACCTGCACCGCGTCCACCTTGGAGTTCATGAACGCCTGGTAGTCGACGGCGTCGCCGAAGTTGTCGTCGAAGACGACGGGGTCCGTGCTGGCCTGGGCCGGATTGGTGAGGTTGTAGCGGCCGCACCCTGCCGCGGCAAACGCCACCAGAAGGGCCGTCACTCCGAGCAAAGCGCTCCTCTTCACCTTCACGTCTCGCCTCCGTGCATCCGAAATGCCGGACCGGAGCCGCCCGCCTGCGCCCGGTCCTCCTGAGGTTCGTTGCAAGACCTCCCTACAACTTTGTGCGGGCTCCTGACAAAGTATGAGGCACCAGGCTCGGCCTGTCAAGGGGCTTGTCCGTGCTGCCGGCCCGGATGACCCGCGACCTAGCGCACGGGGCGCTCCAGGGATGGTCATGACGCCTGGCAAAAGAAACGCAAGAAAGTACTTGATTCGGTTACCGAACATAGTCTATACTAGGTTGTGATAGCAGCCGTCGGGACCCGCACGAGCGGAGTGCGGTCGGGCGGGGCTCGGTGAGGAGGATCTTGGTTCGAGCAGTGAGGCGTGTCAACCCAGGCAAGGAGGTCTTCAAATGAAGAGATGTGCGAGTGCGCTGTTGGCCGCGGCCCTGATCATCTGCATGGTCCCGGTCGCCGGTCTGGCCCAGACGGCCTACAGCCAGGACTTCGAGGCCCTGGCGCCGGTCGACGGCTCGCTGGCCGGCGACGGCTGGTTGGTCTTCGGCAACATCTTCGATCCGTACGGGAACTACCTGTGGGGCCACGGTC
>JALGVU010000347.1 GCA_025774545.1 bacterium
CGCCTTCAGGAGACCGATCTTCTCGTCGCTCATCTTGTCGGGGATCGTCACGATGAGCCGGTAGTCCATGACGACCGCGTAGAGCGCGAGCGCGATGCCGGTGTTCCCTGAGGTATTCTCGACGATCGTCCCGCCCGGTTTGAGGAGTCCCTTCCGCTCTGCCTCCTCCACCATGTAGATCGCCATGCGGTCCTTCACGCTGCCGCCGGGATTGAAGTACTCGAGCTTGACGAGGACGGTGGCGTCGATCCCCTCGGTGACCCTGTTGAGCCGCACGAGCGGCGTGTCGCCGGTCGCCTCGAGCACGTTCGCGAGGTGTGTCATGGATCGCCCTCCGGTTCTCGGTTGCCTCGGACTCCAACCTTCTGATGCCTGCGAAGCGGAACCGGACGTCGCGGACGGCCCGGCCGGCTCCTCAGCCTCTGCACTGCAAGAAGGGGCCCGCACAGGCTTCACCTGGGCTCGTTCATTGAGTGAAAATCATTGACAGACGTGGCAAAGTTGCGTATCATGGCGTGGTGCAATCGCCATAGTTTGATAGAGAGCCTTCCGTTGCCGGGTGCGTGCGGTTCGAGTCTGTGAACCGTCGGTGCGTGGTCTCGGGGGGGTGTCGCTGTGGAGGGCCTCTTCGGCTCCGGCCGTGGCCGGACCGCGAGAGGCGCGAGGCGACACGAGCGATTCGAGACGAGCCCCGCGGGGCAGCGATCGACGGGGCCCAGGAGGGGGAGAACACCAATGAGGAACTGGCATCATGCTCTCGCGATCGCGACGCTCGTCGCGGTCCTGCTGGTCCCGATCTGCGTCAGCGCGCAAACCTACGTCAGCGACTTCTACACCGGCTACATCTGGACCTTCGTCGACACGGTAGGGACGCCGAACTACGAGGCCGATCCGATCTGGGGCATCGAGAACATGTCGATGGCCGCGGAGGGCGACATCATCGTCTCGGCGTACGAGCAGGTTCTTCTCGTCGACCCGGAAGAGTGGACCGTCTCGGTTCTCGACGACACGTCGAACTACTTCCAGGCAGTCGACGCCTACCCCGATGCTTCGAGTGATGACATCTACGTCATCAGGCATTGGAACCTCAAGGGCGACCGCGCGGAGCCGCTTCAGAACTACCCGGAGCTCCAGTACCTGCCGGGAGGCACCGGACCCGGCCAGACCCTGTACGAGTTCAACGATTACGGCTGGCTCAGGGACCTTCAGGTCTATCCGTTCGGCGAGCGGGCGGGGAACATCCTGGTGCTCGTGGATGATGGGGAGAGCGGCGAGTACCTCGCCGAGTTCGAGCGTACCGGGCCCGACAGCGTGCAGCGTCTCGCCGACGTCTTCTGGGGGCAGTACGGGCTGGAACTCGTGAGCTTCGGGATCGCGCCGAGCGGCCACATCTACGTGCTCGGTTCCCAGGCGGGGCTCTTCGAGGTGGTGGAGGGGGACCTCGTCCCCTTCTCGAATCTCTTCGGCGGCTACTTCGACAAGATGTCGATCGGCTCCGACGGGACCTTCTACGTCACCGATGGGTACTGGAGCGTCATCCATCGGGTCGACGCCGGAGGCGTCGAGTTCTACCCGTCGCTCTCGGACTGGGACCTCTGGTCTCCCTATGCCGTCGTCGCGCCGGGCTTCACGCCGTCGAGTCCTGGGGAGAACGTCGTGGTGGAGCCGATCGAGGGGGTGAAGCTCCTCTTCGAGGAAGTCGTCGAGGGCGGCTACACAACCGCGACCGTGACGGAGAGCCCGAGCCGGACGAGCCCGCTCGGGAGCTACGTTCCGCTCTACGCCGACGCGCCGGCGGGCGCCCGGAACGACTTCTCCTACGTCGACCTCACCACGGAGAGCATCTACAGCCGGTTGATCCTCGTCGAGATCTACTTCCCGGGTTCGCGCATGTTCTTCGCGCACGACACCGGCGACACGTTCCGCGACGTCACGATCGAGGGTTCGATCGAGGACGCGCGAGGCGTGATCTCGCGGTTCAGCGAGGCCGTGCTCGTCGAGGACACGAGGCCGCTGACGACGGTCGTCGCGTACAAGTTCCAGAGGCTTCTCAACTACCTCGCGTCCCCGCCTCCGCTGAGCAACGACTACTGCCCGGAGGGCGGGCTCCTCACGCTTCTCGGCTACGCCGTGCGCGCGGAGAACCTCTACGATCAGGGGGAGATCGCCGATGCGCTCGAGACGCTCGCGCGCATGAACGAGATGGTGAGGAGCATGGCGGGCTGGTGCATCCCCGACACGGTGCCGGAGAACCAGGCGGGCGAGATCCTGGCGCTGTCGAAGACGCTGATGTTCAGCCTCGACCAGCTGCCGGCCGGGCCGGCCGACGACGGTCGCGGCGTCCCGGACGGAGTGACCGCCCTGGCGCTGTCGGTGACGAGCCCCGCCCGCGGGAGCTCCGTGATCAAGCTCGCGGGACCCGCCGGGACGGCGGCGACCGCGCGCGTCTACAGTGCGGCGGGTCGGCTCGTTGCGACGCTCTTCGACGGAGAGCTCGTCGGAGCGGTCCAGAGGATCGTGTGGGACGGGACGGACAGCACGGGGAACCGCGCGGCATCCGGCGTCTACTTCGTGCGACTCGAGTCCGATGACGACGCGAAGGCATCGAAGGTGGTGCTGATCCGCTAGCTACGGAGGGCCAACCTAGGGCCTGTTCTCGGGACCCCCGTGGGAACCCACGGGGGTCCCGTCTGTCCGGGAAGATCGTCTCGTGACCGGCGTCCTTCGATCGGAGCAATCTGGAGTCGAGACATGCGGTTTCACCAAAATCCTTGACAAAGACCAGCAAGTTGGGTACTGTCAACATAATGGGTTCCTCAATGTCCGGGGCGGCGCCGGAGTCCGTGCGGCCGGCGGCGAAACGGGGGCCCCGGACGTCGCGCCGACCCGCCGAGGTTTCAGGAGGATGCGAGCGATGGCGAATCCCCGCTTGAGAGACG
>JALGVU010000092.1 GCA_025774545.1 bacterium
GGCCGTGCGCGGGACGAGAGGTGAGATGTGCATTACTCTCTATTATAACACAGAGAGCGGCTTCTTGCCACGCTGCACCCACGGGGCTAGGAGTACCTCGAGGAGGTCACCTGCGGCGGGTGCCGTCGCCGCGCCGGCATGGGTCCGCTCAAGGCGTGGGCAGTCGGCCGCGCGCAGGGCTCCGCCTGCGGGGGATCACAGGGACGACGAGGAGGCTTCCAGGGGACATTGCTTCGTCCACGTTATTCGCTTGACGGCACGCTTCCTGCATGGTACACTCTGGAGTGGAGTACGGAAGAGTGCCCCTGATCCTAAGGCTCCGGTCAGAGCCCGGATGAGTGGGGGTCATGGCCTAAGGTAGCCAGAGGGGTCCATATCTGGGCGAGCACACCCTCGAGCGAGCCAGGGCCACGGAAAACCCCCATTTCAAGGGCCGTTTTCGGAGGGGATGAGGTGCATGATGACGTGCCAGAAAGTGAGATTTGTGCTTGACGATCGAGGGGACTCTCTGCTATAATAATAGTTGTCCCCAGAAGGCGAGGAAGTTTTGGGAGAAAGGAGTCCGCGATGAGACGGTCGTTAGTGTTTGTGCTCGCCCTGGTCGTGTTGGGTGTGGCGTCGGTCGCAGTGGCCGGTGACCTCTTTACTCTCTGCGGGAAGGTCACGACGGCTGACCCGGGTGGGTATCCCTACGCGGTCCAGTTCGACGTTCACAAGGGCAAGGAGCCCACGGATCTCCGAGGCAGCTCGACGGCGATGTTCGACGGCGTCAGTGCGTACGACGTCGCTTGCGATCCGGTGTCCTGCATCACCGGCATTGCGCTCGTCGACGGCATGCTCGAGATCTCGTTCTGCGCCGAGGGCTACAAGGACGGCAAGTTCGAGGCCGATTCGTTCTTCGACGTGTTTGTCGACGGCTTCGAGTTCGGAGTCAACCAGCACACGTCCTGCTCGAAGCCGATCTGGATCGACACGCCGTACGCGATGGTGCCCGCAGGCTCGGGCGTCATCATCTACACGGACGGCACGGGCCACGACTGCCAGTTCTACTCGGCCGGCGAGTGCCCGCCGAACCCTGAGAAGCTCATCTGGTTCTCGGGCAAGTTCGAGGTCGACTGCGACGCACCTGCGGACATCACGTTCAACGTCTACAAGGACTCTGCCGACCTCAAGGGCACGGCCACGGCGCACTTCGACGGAACGGGCCTCACGGGCATCATGAACAGCTTCTCGGCCCGGCTGGTGAGCGGTGTGATGGTCGGCGACACGATGCGCATCGTGTTCGACGCCTACGGCACCAAGGACTTCCAGAAGTTCGAGAAGAACTCGCGGTTCGAGCTCGTCGTCGAGAACTGCGGAGACTTCCACGTCGACATGCACACGTCGTGCTCGCAGGAGATCATCGTTGGTGACCCGGGCTACGATCTCGTGCCCACGGGTTACTTCGAGATCATGAACTGCTGCGGCGAGTGCTGCGGGTTCGTTCCTGTCGAGGACAGGACTTGGGGGAGCATCAAGTCGCTCTACAAGTAGGAACCCGTTTGATCGGTCGTACGGAGAGCCCACCTTTCGAGGTGGGCTCTCTTTTTCTATCCTGTGGCGAGGAGCGGCCGCCGCTCCGCACGGGCTCGCTTCTGTCTCCCCCCTGTGGACGCCGGGAGTACCTGAGTTCGTCGGACGCCAGGATCTCCTTCAGCCGCCGGTGGGTCCGAGGCCCGAAGCAAACTAGCTTCCTCGCCCTGCTGGGTGGGTTACGATGTACCCATGCGTTCCCTTCTCCGCGCGTGAATCCCGTTGACATGCCTCGACGCCTGCCGTACCCTTAGAAGTTCTGAAAGGCCCCTACGCTAGGGGATTCTCGCTGAATCGAGCTGAGCGCGCGGAGCGCCGCCGGGGGCGTCGTGCGGTGTGGCCGTGTGCCTGGGGGAACGCCATGCCGGCGCGGTCGGCGACGATCATCACAGGTGGGACGGTCGTCTGCGGGGGACGGGACGCGGCGGTGATCGACGGTGGGACCGTGGCGGTCCGCGGGAACGGGATCGCCGAGGTCGGGCCGGCGGCGGAGGTCGCGGCGAGGTATCCGGACGCCGCGACCATTGACGCCTCCGGGAAGCTCGTGATGCCGGGGCTCATCAACGCCCACACCCACCTCTACAGCGCGCTCGCCAGGGGCATGACGACGGCCATCGAGCCGTCGGTGAACTTCCTTGAGATCCTCGATCACCTGTGGTGGCGGCTCGATCGCGCCCTCACGAGGGAGGACATTGGGACGTCGGCGGCCGTCGGCGCGATCGACCTCGTGCGGAACGGCACGACGACGATCATCGACCACCACGCGAGCCAGGAGATGATCGAGGACAGCCTGGCATCGGTCGCGGAGGCCGTGTCGCCGGTGGGGCTCAGGGCAAACCTCTGCTTCGAGGTCTCAGAGCGGGGCGGGCCCGCCAGGCGGGACGAGGGGCTCGCGGAGAACGAACGATTCGCCGGGGCCGCGGCTGGGGCAGGCCTCCTCACGGCGAGCGTCGGGCTCCATGCGAGCTTCACACTCGAGGACGAGACGCTCGATCGGGCCGCCGGGATCGCCGAGACTGCCGGCATCGGGTGCCACGTGCATGCGGCCGAGGACCTCTCGGACGTCGAGGACAGCCGCCGTCGCTCCGGGCGGGGGGTCGTCGAGCGGCTTGCGTCGCACGGCGTGCTGGGGCCGAGGTCGGTCGCCGCTCACTGCAACCACGTCGATGAGCGCGAGCGGGCCATCCTGCGCGAGACCGACACGATCGTCGCGCACAACCCCCAGTCGAACATGAACAACGCCGTCGGGACGGCGAACGTCCCGGAGCTTCTCGACGCCGGGGTGCTCGTGGGTCTCGGGACGGACGGATTCTCGGCGAGCATGTTCGAGGAGATGAAGGCGGCGAACCTGATCCACCGGCACGAGGCGGGCGATCCTCGGGTCGGGCACGACGTGGCGGCGCGGCTCTGCCTCGAGAACAACCCAACGATCGCCTCGAGGCTCCTCGACGAGCGCGTCGGCGTCCTCGAACCGGGCGCGCTGGCCGACGTGATCGTCCTCGCGTACGATCCGCCGACACCGCTCGTGGCGGAGAACCTGATGGGACACGTGATCTTCGGGTTGACCGGCTGGATGGTCGAGACGGTCATGATCGATGGGGAGGTCGTGATGCGGGACCGGGAGTTCCTCACGATCGATCCCGAGGAGACCGCGGCCCGGGCCAGAGAGCTGGCCGCCGACCTGTGGAAGAGGATGTGATGAGTCTCGCGGGCGCCACCGTCACCGGATTCAGCTGCGCGCGTTGCGGGAAGGAGTACGGGCCCGGCGAGGCTAGCACGACCTGTCCGGCGTGCGGGATCGACGGCATTCTGGACGTCCGGTACGACTACGGCGAGATCGCGGCGCACTTCGGGCGGGAGGATCTCGAGCGCTCGACCGAGAATTCCCACTGGCGCTACCTGCCGCTTCTGCCCGTCGGGTCGGGGGAGACGCTGCCGCCGCTCCGAACGGGGTGGACGCCGCTCTATCGGGCCGCCGGGGTTCTCGGCCTGCCGAACCTCTTCGTCAAGGACGAGAGCGGGAACCCGACCGCCTCTCTGAAAGACAGGGCGACGTCGGTGGGGATGGCGCGCGCGATCGACGAGGGTGTCGCGGCGGTAGCGGCCGCCTCGACGGGAAACGCGGGTTGCTCGCTCGCCGGATTCGCTGCCGCAGCGGGGCTGCCCTGCTTCATCTTCGTTCCGGCCGACGCCCCGCGCCCGAAGATAGCCCAGCTGCTCGTCTACGGCGCGACCGTCTTCGCCGTCGACGGGAGCTACGACGACGCCTTCGATCTCGCCGCACGCGCTATCGACGCGTTCGGTTGGTACGACCGGTGCTGCGCGGTGAACCCGTTCCTCGTCGAGGGCAAGAAGACGGTGGCCTTCGAGGTCTGCGAGCAGCTCGGGTTCCGCGCGCCGGACACGGTCTTCATCCCGGTGGGGGACGGCTGCATCGCGAGCGGGACCTACAAGGGGTTCGCCGAGTTCGCGCGTCTCGGGTTCATCGACCGGATGCCCACGCTCGTCGGCGTGCAGGCCGAGGGCTGCGACCCGGTCAGGCGGGCGTTCGACGGGTGCTGCGAGATGGTCCCGTGCGAGGCGAGCACGTGCGCCGACAGCATCGCCGTCGGGCACCCGCGCAACTGGCGCAAGGCCGTGAAGGGTGTGACGGCGAGCGGGGGCCGGTTCATGACCGTGACGGACGACGAGATCGTCTCCGCCATCCGCGACCTCGCGAGAGCGACGGGCATCTTCGGCGAGCCGGCGGGCGTGACGGCCTTCGCCGGCCTCACGCGCGCGGTCCGCGAGGGCGCCGTCGGATCCGACGAGACGGTCGTCGTCCTCATGACTGGGAGCGGGCTCAAGGACCCGGAGAGCGCGCTCGAGGCGGTCGGCGAGCCGATCGCCGTCGGGCGTTCGCTCGATGAGGTCGAGCGAGCCGTGGCCGACGTGCCGGGCGGTCGATGACCGCCGCCGCCGGCGATCGGGGAAACGGGACCGCAATGGAGATTCGTCTCACGGTGAACGACGCCGAGCGCGTCGCCGACGTCGCTCCGACGACGACCCTGGTGGAGCTTCTGCGCGACCACCTCGCGCTCACCGGGACGAAGGTCGGGTGCGGGCACGGCGAGTGCGGCGCGTGCACGGTGATTCTGGACGGGCGGCCGGTCAGCGCGTGCCTCGTCTTCGCCGCCCAGTGCCGTGGTCGCAAGGTGCTCACGATCGAGGGGCTCTCCGCGAGCGGGGAGGCCGACCGAGTCCAGCGGGCCTTCGTCAAGGCGGGTGCCGTACAGTGCGGCTACTGCACGCCGGGCATGATCGTGTCCGCGTACGCGCTTCTCTCCTCGAACCCGCGCCCGTCGCGGCGCGAGATCGAGGAGGCGATCTCCGGGAATCTGTGCCGGTGCACGGGCTACGTGAAGATCGTCGATGCCATCGACGGCGCGTCTGAGTGATGCCGATGCAGGGCGCGGGCGTGATGCGGCGGCGGGGCGTCGGTGCGATGCGACGGGGGGCGCCCGCGTGACGCGACGGCGGGACGTCGGAGCGATGCGACGGGGGGCGCCCGCGTGATGCGGAGGCGGGACGTCGAAGTGACGCGAACGCGTGGCGCCACTCGAGGCGGGCCCGCAGGAGATGAGCCGCGGGCGATCGCGGTGAACGTCAAGGGAGTCTGGCAGCATGGACTATCGTGATACTGAGAACCTCATTTTCATTCGGCTCGAGCAGAACGAGGACCTCTTCGAATCGCTCACAGAGATCTGCCGGGCCTCGAAGCTCAAGGTCGGCGTGCTCGTGTCCGCCATCGGTATGCTGAAGCAGGCCGAACTCAACTTCTTCGTCGGAACGGGGCGCTACTCGCCGGTCATGTTCCCGGAGCCGATGGAGCTCGTCTCGATGACGGGCAACGTCATCCTGCAGGACGACGAGTACCACTTCCACTTCCACGCCGTCCTGGCGCGCCGCAACAAGGAGACCGTGGCCGGGCACCTGTCGAAGGGCAAGGTCAACGTGACGAACGAGCTCGTGATTCTCAAGACAGACGTCGCGGCCAGGCGCGAGAAGGACGACGCGACGGGCCTCAAGGCCCTGATCTTCGAATAGGAGAACGCCATGAGTCCAACTCCGATCGAGCTCAGGGACATCGCGAAGGTGGTTCGGCGGGACGTCCTGACCATGGTCCTCGAAGCGGGATCCGGCCACATCGGCGGTTCGCTCTCGGCGGTCGACGTCCTCGTGGCGCTCTACTGGGAGGTCATGCGGCTGAATCCCGAGCGACCGCACTGGGAGGAGCGCGACCGGTTCATCCTGTCGAAGGCGCACGCGGCGCCCGCGCTCTACGCGGCTCTCGCGCGACGGGGGTACATCGACGTGAAGGCGCTTCTCACCTTCCGGAAACTCCGTTCGCAGCTCCAGGGATTCCCCGACATGCACAAGACACCGGGGATCGACGCCTCGGTCGGTTCGCCCGGACAGGGCCTCTCGATCGCGAACGGAATCGCCATGGCCGCGAGGCGCGACGGGAGGAGCTTCCGTGTCTACTGCCTCATGGGGGACGGAGAGGCGCACGAGGGACAGGTCTGGGAGGCAGGGATGACGGCGGCGCACCACGGGCTCGACAACGTGTGCGCGATCATCGACAGGAACAGGATGATGGGCGACGGCAGCACCGAGGACATCGTGGCGCTCTCGCCCCTCGAGGACAAGTGGCGGACCTTCAACTGGCACGTGATCGGGGTCGACGGCCACAACATTGAGCAGCTCCTCGCGGCGTTCTCCGAGGCGGCATCGGTCAAGGGGCAGCCCACGGTCCTGGTGGCGAAGACGGTCAAGGGCAAGGGCGTCCCGTTCATGGAGAACAAGCCCGAGTGGCATGACAGAACGCTGACGGAGGAACTCTACGAGGAGGCAATGAAGGCGCTCTCATAGTCGCGGGCGCTTCGTCTCCGGGAGTTACGTTATGGCCGAGATGGGACTGGTTGACATCCATCACAGCGTCGTCGAAACGGAGGCGACGAATCGGGGGTACGAGCGCGGGCTCATCGAGCTTGCCGAGCGCGGAACAGACATCATCGTCATGGACGCCGACCTGGCAGGGTCGAGCGGGACGAGCGGGTTCCGGAAGCGGTTCCCCGACCGCTTCTTGGACATCGGCCTGTGTGAGCAGGACATGATCGGGACCGCGGCGGGACTGGCGCTCGCGGGCAAGTGCGTCTACGTCACGACCCACGGGATGCTCGCGGCCGGCAAGGCGTGGGACATCATTCGATCGACGATCTGCTACGGCGCGCTGAACGTGAACATCTGCGGCGCCGACGCCGGACTCTCGTCTGGCGCCGCGGGCGGCTCGAGACAGTCGCTCGAGGACGTTGCCGTCATGCGGACGCTTCCCGGCATGACCGTGATCGTGCCGGCCGACGCCATCGAGGCGAGGAAGGCGACGATCGCGGCCGCGCGGCTCCCGGGGCCCGTCTACATCAGGTTCGCGGCGGCGCGGGTGCCGATCATCACGACGAACATCACGCCGTTCACGGTGGGCCAGGGCGGGGTCTACCGGCAGGGCGACGACGCGACGATCCTGTCGTGCGGCGTGCTGGTCTACGAGGCGCTCAAGGCGGCGAGGATCCTCGAGGACGACGGGCTCGGGGTGCGTGTCGTCAACTGCCACACGATCAAGCCGCTCGATCGCGCGATCGTGACCCGGGCCGCCGTCGAGACCGGCGCGCTCGTGACGACGGAGGAGGGATCGACTCTCGGCGGCCTCGGCGGCGCGGTGGCCGAAGCGTTGGCGCAGACGGCGCGGCCGACGCCGATCAGGATCGTCGGAATCGAGGACCGCTTCGGCGAATCCGGAGAACACGAGCAGCTCCTCGCGTATTTCGGGCTGACCGCGCGCGACATCGCGTCGGCCGTTCGCGAGGTGCTCTCGCGCAAGAAGACGCTCAGGGAGACCGAATCGGAGCAGAGAGCGGAGTAGAGAAGGTAGGAGGGCGGACGGGCGACCGAGCCCGCCCCGAGTGAGAGAAGGAGGGAAGAACCATGTTCGCCGAGCGGATGAACAGGCTGGGAACCGAGACCGCCTTCGAGGTGCTCGCGAAGGCGAGAGCCCTCGAGGCCCAGGGCAGGGACATCGTACATCTCGAGATCGGGGAGCCCGATTTCGACACGCCGGACAACATCAGGAAGGCGGCCGAAAAGGCAATCTGGGCCGGCTACACGCACTACGGACCATCCGCGGGACTGATGGAGGTCAGGAAGGCCATCTGCGAGCACTTCGCTGCGGACCGCGGGGTCTCCTACGAGCCCGACGAGATCGTGATGACGCCGGGCGGGAAGCCGATCATCTTCCTCCCGATCATCGCTCTCGTCGATCATGGGGACGAGGTCATCTACCCCAACCCCGGGTACCCGATCTACGAGTCGGCGATCAACTTCGCGGGCGGGAAGGCGATCTCGCTCGAGCTGAAGGAGGACCGTGACTTCAGGTTCGACATCGCCGAGCTCGAGGAGAAGATCAGCCCGAAGACGAAGATGCTCATCGTCAACTCCCCGCAGAACCCGACGGGCGGAGTTCTCGAGGAGAGCGATCTCAAACGAATCGCTGAGCTTGCCAACGAGAACGACACGATCGTGCTGTCCGATGAGGTCTACAGCAAGATCATCTACGAAGGCGAGCATCACTCGATCGCGACCTATCCCGGCATGAAGGAGCGCACGATCCTCATGGACGCGCACTCGAAGACCTACGCGATGACGGGGTGGCGTCTCGGATATGCAGCGATGCCGAAGCCGATCGCCGAGAGGTTCGCCAAGCTCAACACGAACATCTATTCGCACGCGACGTCGTTCGTGCAGCTCGCGGGCGTGGAGGCGCTCCAGGGGCCGCAGGACAAGGTCAAGGAGATGGTCGGGATCTTCAAGAAGAGGCGCGACGCTATCGTCGACGGCATGAACGGCATCAAGGGATTCTCGTGCCTCAGGCCGAAGGGTGCCTTCTACATCTTCCCGAACATCAAGGAGACAGGGCTCCCATCGCAGGAGCTCGCGGACAAGATCCTGAACGAGGCCGGCGTGGCGTGTCTGTCTGGAACGTGTTTCGGTGATTTCGGAGAGGGCTATCTCCGGTTCAGCTACGCCAACTCCCTCGAGAACATCGAGAAGGCCGTCGAGAGAATCAAGGGGATGATGGCGCATCTCTAGAGTGGGGCTCGCCCCGGGCCCGCCAGGTGGCGGGGCCGACCGGCGCCCTTGGTGGAGGCCATGGTATCTGCAGTCGTTCTAGCGGCCGGCGAGTCGAAGCGGATGCGGGACAAGAAGGAGATCCTGCCGATCGCCGGCGTGCCGATGATCCGGATGGTCGTCGATTCGCTCCTCGCATCGGACAAGATCGACGAGGTCGTCGTCGTGCTCGGCTTTCGAGCGAACGAGGTCGGCCAGGCGCTCTGTGGGATCGGTGACGAGCGCGTCGACCTCGTGGCGAACCGGGAGTTCCAGAGGGGGATGGGCACGTCGCTCGCCCAGGGCGTGCACGCGTGCTCGTGGGGGACGCGGGCGATCATCGTTGCGCTCGGCGATGCGCCCTTCTTCCGCACTGAGGACGTCGACGTCCTCATCGACGCCCACGCGAAGGGCGCCCGCCTCGTCGCCCCATCGTTCAGCGGGAAGCGTGGACACCCGGTCCTGCTCGACGCGTCCTTCAGAAGCGAGCTGGAGTCGCTCGAGGGCGACTCGGGGGCGCGACACATCCTGGAACGCGAGGCCGGCCACGTTGTCGAGATCGAGCTTCCCGACGACGGTTTCCTCGTCGACATCGACGAGTGGGACGATTACGTGGCGGTCAAAGCAGGAATAGGGCGGCCCTGACGCGCGACGCGTGAGAGCAAGCCCCGGATTGAGAGACCTCGCGCCGGTCGGGAGTCCGTTTCGGCGTGGCGCGGGGTCGGTCTGTATCCACCAACCGTGTGAGGCCGAGAGATGTCGCTCAAGCTCGCCGACCTGTACGAGGAGATCGCGAGGCTCCATCGCGAGGGCGGGGGGGGTGTCGTCGCGACGGTCGTCTCGGCCGGCGGCTCGACGCCTCGGGGGGCCGGCGCCAAGATGGTCGTCTATCCCGACGGGAGGACGCTCGGCTCCGTCGGGGGCGGTGCGGTCGAGAGCGAGACGATCGACCGGGCGCGCGAGCTCGTGGGCTCAGCCCTGCCCAAGCTCCTGTCGTTCGACCTCGCCGACGACGTCGGGATGACGTGCGGTGGCAGGATGGACATCTTTCTGGAGCCGATTGCGGCCGCCCCGCTCGTCCTCGTGGTCGGTGGCGGGCACGTCGGTCAGGCGGTCGCGGGCGTCGCCAAGCGGGCCGGCTTCCGCGTCGTCGTGGTCGACGACCGCGCCGAGGTCGTCAGCCGCGAGCGATTCCCGTCCGCCGAC
>JALGVU010000348.1 GCA_025774545.1 bacterium
GCCCGCGCTTCGCGCAGAGTACGACGCCCGGAAGGGCGAGGGCCGCGAAGGCCGCGCCGAACCCGGCCCCGCCGCTGTAGGTGCTGTCGATGTGCCGGTCCATCATCGGGAAGACCCACCAGAACGCCCGCGACGGCACGAACTGGAACTCCTGTCCCAGCCCTGCCGACGCGGCCCAGTGCCCGATCCCCATCGAGAGCGGCTCGATCGGATTCCCCGCGAGCGCCATGTTGCGCACGAACCAGAAGAGCGAGGGGATCGCCATCGCGGCGACGAGGATGCCCGTGCTCCCGAGCGCGCGCCGGAACGAGGACCGTCCCGGCTCCTCCGCCGCGAGCGCGTGGAACACGAGCACGAGAGGAACCGCCACGGCGACGAACGGGAGGATCGAGTACTTCGTCCCGAGCGCGAGGCCGAGGGCCAGCCCCGCCGCCGCGATCTCGCGAACTCGGCCGCGTCCGTCGACGGCCGAATCGAGCGATCGGAGGAGGAAGAACGTGAAGGAGAGAACGAGCCCCGTCACGACGAGATCGTTCTTCGCGATCGTCGTCTGGAAGAGCACGATCGGCGCCGTGAGGAAGACGAGCACCGCGACCGACGCGGAGGCGACCGAGGTCCCGAACTTCCGCCCGATGCCGTAGAGCGCGAGCGCCGCGAGGAGCGCGAACGGAAGCTGCACGATCGGCACGAGCCGATCACTCCCCGTCAGGAAGAGCGCCAGAATCGGAAGCTCGGCGTTCGAGGGATAGAAGGCGCCCGTGGAGCCGTAGACACCGAGGTCGCCGTGCAGGAGCCAGCTCGCCGTGCGCGGGAGATGATAAGTCAGGACGTCCCAGTCGCGCGGCGGCCCCGAGAGGCCTGAGGACACCGCGATCGCAAGGAAGACGCCGCACACGATCAGCACGACGATGAGCGCGGTGTGAGGCCGGTCGTGCCGGCCGCCGCCCTCGGGCCTGCCCTTTCGGAGCCGGGGCTCGTCGGCGGCGGGCACCTCCTCAGATCGCGATCGCACGCGGCGCCACACGATCCCCCACGAGGCCGCGCAGAGCATGGCCGCGACGCCGAGCGCGCTCCCCGCGGTGATGGCAGGACGCCCGGTCGCCGCCGCCACGATCCCCAGAAGCTGGAAAGAGAGCACGAGGAGACCGAACGCCGCGAGGGCGCCCGCGGCCAGCGCCGCCACGCGGGAACGCCAGACCCTTGCGATCGGGACGGCCGCGAGCGACACGAGCGCGATCGTGAGAACGATGAGAAGGGAGTTCACGTGCACCTCGTTTGGCCGGGCGCGGCCGGTGCGGCGCCTAGTCGGCCCGCGCCCAGCGCAGGATCAGCCCGATCGTGTCCGCGTGGATCAAGAGATAGATCAGAAGG
The DNA here is from genome assembly GCA_025774545.1 of bacterium. Lineage (GTDB taxonomy): Bacteria > Joyebacterota > Joyebacteria > Joyebacterales > Joyebacteraceae > JALGVU01. Next base: position 1,372 of record JALGVU010000348.1, read on the forward strand.
AGCGAGCAGCACGCGACGACGAGCCACGAGGAGTCCGGGGCGTGAGTCGCGGCCTCCTTCTTGGACGCCTGCGCCTGCTTCTTCCGTCGTTTGCGCTTCACGGGCTCCGCGCCCTCCTGCTCGCGGTGGTGGACGGCGACCCTCCCCGTCGGAGGATCGCGGACACGAGGGCGATTGTAGCACCGAACCTGAACAGAGATCAAATCCGACGCTGCCCTCGCCCAAAAGGTGGCGAAGCCCGCCCAAACTCCGCTATACTCCCCGGCAACGTCCGTACCGAGCAAGGAGAGACGCATGGACATCCCGCGCGAACTCAGCGAGGCCGCGCACTTCCACACGCACCTCGGTCCCTACCTGGTCGTGGGACTCAGGATGGGCGCGGCCGTCACGCGGGAGCTGGGCGACGAGCCGTTCGCCGTCAGGATCACCGCGCACACCGGGAAGGTGCCCCCGTACTCCTGCGCCGTCGACGGCATGCAGCTCTCGACGCCCTGCACCGTGGGAAACGGCTGCCTCGTCGTCGGCGACGAGCGCCGCATGGCGATCGAGGCCGCGAGCGCGGAGCGGGCCATCACGATCACGCTCCGCCGCGCGATCTTCGATCGAATCGAGAACGAGTGCACCGAGGAGAACCAGGAGCGGTTCGCGTGCGAGATATGGGAGATGCCCGAGGGCGATCTCCTCGAGATCGTCTCGAGCGAGCCGGGAGGAGAGAACGATTAGCGGCGAGCCGAAACATGGCGCGACCGCTCACGGGCTGAGCGGTGCGAGCGCCCGCGAACCGAGACGCAGGCTGACCACCGGGATGGTCACCGGGACGGCGCTCCTCCTCGCGTTGGGGGTGATCCTCCCGTTCGTCTTCCACGTGTTCCCCCTGGGAGGACGGATCTTCCTCCCGATGCATCTCCCGACGTTCGTCGCCGGGCTCGTGCTCGGCCCCGTCGCCGGTCTCATCGTGGGCGCGGGATCTCCCGTGCTCTCGATGCTCCTTCTGGGCAGGCCGCCGATCATCTACATGGTGCCGATGCTCTTCGAGCTCGCGACCTACGGCGTCGTCGCGGGGCTCCTTCGCCCCCGGATCGCCGCGTTCCTCGCGCGCCGAAGGCGCAGCTCGGCCGACAGGATCGGCTCGTCGATGGCACCGGTCATGATCTCGCTCGTCGTCGCGATGATCGCCGGGCGGATCGTGTGGATTGCGGTCGTCGTCTGGCTCGCGCCCTTCCTCGGGATCACGGCCCGGACCGTGGTCATGGCCCTGGGCGCGCTCGGGGCCGGCTGGATCGGCATGGCGATCCAGATCGTACTCATCCCGGCCATCGTCCGCGCGATTGAGCGGGCACGAAATCCATGATACAATGATCCGGCGTGGGCGTCGCTCCCGCGCGACTCCGGAATGACACGAGGCTCGAGCGACGCGGGGAGTCACCAGCGCGGCCAGGACATCGAACATACAACCCTAGGAAAGACGAGCATGCGAATCCTCCTGATCCACAGCGCCCGGTTCAGCTTCCACGTGACCGAGAAGACCTCGGCCGTGTCGTCCCTCGCGGAGATCGACGACGCA
>JALGVU010000349.1 GCA_025774545.1 bacterium
CGGTGACGAACTCCGGCCAGATCGAGATCGACGGCTCGCTCGAGGTCGACGGCGAGTTCGACAACCTGGGCCGGGTGACCGTCAACACGGGCGGAACGGCGATCGTGAGCAGCCACTTCTTCGACCGGGAGCCGCGCGCGGGTTCGTTCACGAACGCCGGGAGCGGAACACTCTCGGTCGACGGCTCGCTCGAGGTCGACGGCGGGTTCGACAACCTGGGCCGCGTGACGGTCAACACTGGGGGCACCGCGATCGTGAGCAGCCACTTCGCGGACACGCGCCTGCCGCAGGCGGGGTTCGACAACTCGGGATCGGTGTCGGTAGCGGCCGGCGGCGAGTTCACGACCGCTGGAACCGGCGGCGTCACGACGAGCGGTTCGTTCGAGGCGGAGGGAACCGTGACGATCGAGGGCGGCGGGAGCTTCGTCAACCTCGGGACGACGTCGATTGGGTACAGCGGCGGCTTCCGTGCCGAGGGGAGCGTGTCGAACGAGGCGGGCGCGAGCTTCACGAACATGGGCCGGACCATCCTCGTGGATGGTGGCCAGATCGATAACTCGGGGTTCTTCCACCTCCAGGAGAACGCCGTGCTGGGTGGAAACGGGGTGTTCTACACCCCGATGGGCCTGACGACGCTCAAGGGAATCGTCTCGCCTGGGGAGCCGATCGGCGTGCTGACCTACGTCGGGGACTTCGTGCAGACGGGTCCGAGCCAGATCCATCTGGAGCTCGCCGGCACCGAGCCCTGGGGTGGGTACGACGTTCTCGAGGTCGCCGGGTACATGGATCTCAACGGCGCGATCTCGGTCGCGCTTGGAGCAGGGTTCGAGCCGGTCGTGGGCGACAGCTTCGATGTGATCCAGTCCATCGGGTGGTTCACGTCCCCCGAACGCGACACGACCGACTTCTGGTGCTTCTCGGGACTCGATGTCTCCGACACCCTTCACATCGAGCCCATCCAGTATCCGGAGAAGTTCCAGTTCCTGGTCGTCGAGGGCACGACCGGGAACGCCTCGCCCCTGGCCGTCGATGACGCAGACAGCGTGCTGGGCTACCAGCCGATCATGATTCCCGTGCTCGACAACGACAGCGACCCGGATCTCGAGGAGCTTCGGATCATCGATATACTGACCGACGGGACCGCGGGTCTCGCGTTCGTGGAGGTCGGGGACTACGGAGTCACCTACGCAGCCCCCGTCGGGTTCGAGGGGATCGACGAGTTCGACTACGTCGTCACCGATTGCGTTGGCGGCGCCGACACCGCCCACGTGACGATCGGCGTGACCGCGCCGCCTCAGCTGTTCCGGATCCCTGACGACTTCGCGTCGATTCAGGCGGGGTTGAACGCCGCGTCGCCGGGCGACACGGTTCTCATAGAGTGCGGGACCTACTACGAGAGCGACATCGTGGTGCCGTCGGGGGTCGTTCTCACGAGCGAGACGGGCGACCCTTCCTGCGTCGTGATCGACGCGTCGGGTCGGGCGGGACGCGGCCTCATCTTCACGGGCGTCGACACGTCGACGGTCGTCCGCGGACTCACCATCACGGGCGTCGACGTGAGCGAGACCGGCGGGGCGATGCACCTCTCGGGCTCGTCTCCGCGGATCGAGGACTGCGTGCTCACGGGCAACAGCGCGCAGAACGGCGGGGGCGTGTGGTGCGAGAGCTCATCGTCGCCGGCGCTGACGCGATGCGTTCTCGCGGACAACACCGCGACCGCAGGCGGTGGCGGGCTGGCGTGTCAGACCGGCTCCACACCGGCCCTCGCAAGCTGCACGCTCACGGGCAACGCCGCGCCGGTCGGCGGGGGGATTCTCGCGGGCGGCAGCGCATCGGTGGTGACGGTCGACCGGACGGTCATCTCGTTCGGCGCCGTCGGCGAGGCCGCATTCTGCGCCGCGGGCGCCACGGTGACGCTCACCTGCTCGGACGTCTACGGGAACGCGGGCGGCGATTGGGTAGAGTGCCTCGCTGGGCAGAGCGGGGTGGGGGGCAACTTCTCCCTCGATCCCCTGTTCTGCGACGCCGGTGGCGGGGACTACCACGTCACCGTCGAGTCACCGTGCGCGAATGCGCCCGGCTGCGGCGTGGTCGGCGCACTCCCGGTGGGCTGCATCGGCGACGCTCAGATCGCCGTGAGCCCGGATTCCCTCGAGCTCTCGCTTCACCCGGGGATGACGGGCTGCACCCCGTTGACGCTGACGAACGACGGGCGGTCGTCGCTCGTGTGGCGGATTCTCGAGGACGCGACGGGCGGAGCGAAGGCGGGGAGAGCGGGAGCAGCGGGCGCCGCCGTGTCAGTGACACGAGCCCTAGGCCGCAGTGCCCGCGCGTTTGAGGTCGAGCGCTACGAATGCGTGAAGGGCGAGCGGGATCCGCGAATGGGCACCCCGCCCGCGCGCGGCTCTGGGGGCCCCGACGCGTTCGGCTACACGTGGGTCGACAGCGACGAGCCCGAGGGACCCACCTTCGACTGGCACGACATCACCGGGGTCGGAACGGCGGTCACGCTCACGGACGACGACTTCGAGGAGGTGGCGCTCCCATTCACCTTCCCGTTCTACGGGCTCCCGCACGACGCGGTCAACATCAGCTCGAACGGCTTCCTGACGTTCGGGCCGAACGCCTCCGACTACAGCAACGACCCGATCCCGAACGCGGTGGGTCCGAACGATCTCATCGCTCCCTTCTGGACCGACCTCGATCCTGAGGCCGGCGGGAGCGTCCACTACTACCACGACGCGGGGGAGGACAGGTTCATCGTCCAGTACACCGGGATCGACGACTACTGGAGCACGGGTCCGAAGACGTTCCAGACATCCCTCTCGTCGAACGGGTCGATCCTGCTCCAGTACCTCGAGATGGACGGCGACTTGACCATCTCGACGATCGGAATCGAGAACACCGACGCGTCGGCCGGGCTCGAGGTCGTC
>JALGVU010000009.1 GCA_025774545.1 bacterium
GCCACCAGGGCCCCCAGAGGACTTCCACCTCCAAGTCACTTCCCGGCTCCCTTTCGGTCACCGGTTGACAGCGCCGTCCCTGGCGCTGCGCGCCATGCCCGGCGCACAAACGAGAGAGCGGGCGCCCTCTGGGCGCCCGCCCGTTTTCCTGTCGTTGCGGGGTCGCTCCGGCGCGAGGCCGGATCCGACCGCGGCTCCTAGTCCCACCACTCCTCGAGCGCCCGCCAGTCCTCGTCCGTCATCCCGATGAAGATTCCATCGAACGTTGGATCGGGAAACGTCAGCGGCTCGTCCAGCACGAATTCGTCCGGCTCGGGGAACGTGTGAGCAGGCAGGTAGGCCTTGAGGGGATCGAGCGGATCGTCGAACATCTCCTGGATGTCGAAGGTGATGTCGATGTCGGGCGCGAACGGATCTTCGGGATCCATCTCGTGCGGGTTGATCGTGTACGGGCTCGTGAGCGCGTCCTCGATCTCTTGAACGATCATCGCGAGCGAGTCGGCGGCCCCGTCGACCTCGAACATCTCGTCGAGGACGAAGTACATGCCTGCCGTCTCGGTGATGAGATCGTACGTCTGATTCCCGGTCTCGGTCGTGAGCGAGGTCAGCGCATCGTCCATGTGGCCGACCATGTCCGTGAGCTCGTCGTACGCCGTGCCCATGTGGTTGCCCGGGCGAAGGCTCGTGAAGTTCGGATCCTCGTCTATCAACTCCTCGAGCGTCTGTCCCTCCTCGACGTCGACGTTGTACGCGACGATCATGTGGAAGAGAGACTGCAGCGCGTCGACCGGACCGTGCGCGAAGTAAACGTCGGTCGCGTCGATCTGGATCATGAGCGTCGTGTCGTCCCGCGCCGGGACATCGATCACAAGCGTCAGCTCGCAGTCGAGATCCTCGAAGTCCGAGAAGTTCCCGTCGACGTAGTCGAGGGCGGGGATCACCTCATCCTCGATGTAGTCCTGGAGTTCCGAGAACGGGAAGTCGTCCCGGTTCCTCTCAGCGATGTTCTCCCTGATCCTCCTGACGTCAGCGATGTCCGGCGTATCGAAGACCCAGAAGATCGGCAGGCGCCCCGCCGCAAAGCTCTCCTCGTCGAAGACGTCGTCCAGGATGTCCGCGAGGTCGGGATCGGTCAGGACAACGAGGATGCGCGTGAGCGCGGCCATGAGGAGCGCGCCGCAGTGATCGGGATCGGCATCGAGAGCGCCGTCGAAGTCCTCGAACGCGTCGGACGCATCGATGCCCCAATCCCAGGGCGGATCGTCCATGTCGATGCCGTCCATGTCGTTCTGGAGCTGCGCCATGCCCTCCTCGAAGAGGGCGTCGGCGTCTCTCGCGCCGTCGCCGCCGCTGTCACCACAGCCGGCCACGAAGAGCGCCAGCGCGGCCGCGAGAACCGCCACCACCAACCAGTGAACCAGTCTCATCGTCGTCCTCCTCCTTGTTCCCCCCTGAAGCGGGGTCGTTGGACTCGATGCTTCCGGCCGATTGCGGTGCATACAGTATGCCCGAGGCCGACTCGTGTCAACGACAAAGAGACAGGCGCTCCCCCGTAACAGGCGAGAGCGCCGTATGGTACGCCCAGGAGGACTCGAACCCCCAACCTTCTGATCCGTAGTCAGACGCTCTATCCAATTGAGCTATGGGCGCGGTTCGGTCTGGCGGAGAGGGAGGGATTCGAACCCTCGGTACGGTTGCCCATACAACTGCTTAGCAGGCAGCTCCCTTCAGCCACTCGGGCACCTCTCCAGACGCCGTGTGTCGATCTCGGTGGCGGAGGGCGAGGGACTCGAACCCCCAAGGGCGAAACCGCCCGGCGGTTTTCAAAACCGCTGCCTTACCATTAGGACTAGCCCTCCTCGCCTCCCGGGGCAGTATAGCAACGCCCCAGAGGGGTGTCAAATCGAAACGCCCGCGTGCCGTCCCGTGCTCCGCCCGCGCGCCGTCCGCTACTCCCACGAGTTCGGTCGCCGCCGGCGCCCGAACCGCGTCGCACGCTCTTCCTCGTGCTCCCACTCGCGGACGACCCGGCGGCTGCGCCCGCGACGCACGAAGAGAGCCACGATGAAGAGCGCGGTCGCGATGAGGAGAATCGGATTCCACTGCGCCAGCAGCATGCCCCACGTGAAGCGCCGTCCGAAAAACCCCTCGACGGCCTCTTCGAACTCCAGACGATCCATCCCGACCAGCGCCTCGAGCGCCGCGTCGAAGTCGCCCGCGGCCCGAACGGCCGGGACGAGATGGCTCGGACGCGCGAGCCCCGCTTCCTCAGCGAGGAAGCGGACGGCGTGGAAGCTCTCGGCGTAGGCCAGGAGCGCGTCGTTGAAGTCCGCGGGGAAATGTCGCTCGATCTCGCCGAGCGGGATCAGCCTGCCCGTCGCCGCGGCCGCCGCGATGGCGGGCGACTGCGACAGGCGCCACTCGCTCGCCGCGGCCATCGCCACGCCTTCGTGGAACCAGCGCGGGACCCAGACGTCCCCGAGCACGCGACCGGCCGCCACGTGCGCGAGCTCGTGGACCGTCACGTCCTCGAGCTTGAGCGGGTACGACACGATCCGCGGGCTCTTGAGCACCACGACGCCCCGTTCCGGGAAGGCGCAGCCGACGCCCCAGTCGGGAACGCCGCCGCTCGTGAGATCACGGAACTCGTCGTGGGTCGAGGCCACGATGACCCTGAGGGGCTCGATCCTCGACAACGACATGTCGGCGGCGACCCCGGGCGCCCTCAGGCGGACGATCGCGAGGACGGTCTCGGCCGACCGCTCGTCCTCGACGTGATAGAGCACCGTCGTGCCACCGTCGACGAGCTCGCTCCACTCCCCGGAGCTTCCCGCCGCGGTGGCCGGGGCGAGAAGCAGAAGGAGGGCGACGATCGCCCTCCGTTCCCAAGCGGTCGATGGTCGTGCTCTCGACACCGGCTCAGCTCCCTCCTGGAGCGAGCGGTGAGATCGCCCGGAGACGCTCCACGATGCCCGGGAGAACAGCGAGCAGCCGATCGACGTCCTCGACCACGTTCTCCCTCCCGAGTCCGAACCTCACCGAGCCCTGAGCGATGTTCGACTTGACGCCCATGGCTCGCAGAACGTGCGAGGGGTCGGGTGAGTCGGTCGTGCACGCCGAGCCCGTCGAAACCGAGAACCCCTCCATGTCGAGCGCGAGGACGATGCTCTCCCCCTCCACGTAGTGGAAGGCGAGGTTCGCCGTCCCGGGGATACGCTTCGTCGGATGGCCGTTCAGGGAAACGTCGGGGATCCTCTCGACGATGCCATCGACGAGACGCTTCGCGAGTCCGGCGAGCCGGGCTCCCTCAGCCTCGATGTCCGCGACAGCCAGCTCGAGCGCCTTGGCCAGGCCGACGATGCCGGCGACGTTCTCGGTACCCGGTCGCATGCCTCGTTCGTGACTACCGCCGTGCGAGTGCGCGTGCAGCCGTGAGCCCTGACGGACGTAGAGGGCTCCCGTCCCCTTCGGCCCGTAGAGCTTGTGCGCCGACATCGCGAGGAAGTCGACGCCGAGCGCGCGCACGTCGACGGGTATCTTGCCTACTGCCTGCACCGCGTCCGAGTGGAACGCGATGCCTCGAGCCCGCGCGATCCGACCGATCTCCTCGAGGGGCTCGATCGTCCCCACCTCGTTGTTCGCGTACATCACCGAGATGAGGACGGTGTCGTCTCTGCAGGCGCCCTCGACCTGCTCGGGATCGACCACCCCGTCGCCGTCGACCGGCAGGAACGTGACCTCGAAGCCGAGGTGGTCGCGAAGGTACTCGCAGCTGTGAAGAACCGCGTGGTGCTCGATCTGCGTGGTGATCACGTGGCCCCGGCGAGCAAGATTCGCGAGCGCGACGCCCTTGATCGCGATGTTGTCCGACTCCGTGCCGCCGCTCGTGAAGATGATCTCCGACTCGCCGCACGACAGGGCGCGCGCGACGGTTGCTCTCGCCCACTCGATCGCGTCGCGCGTGTCCTGCGCCAGTCCGTAGGGGCTCGACGGATTCCCGTACATCTCGACGAAGTACGGGAGCATCGCCTCGAGCACCCTCGGATCGGTTGCCGTCGTCGCGTTGTGGTCCATGTAGATCGTGCCCATGGGACTCCGTTCCCCGTCGCCGGCGGCTCGTCCCGCCGCCTCAACCCGAGAGCGGCCGGCCCGTCGAGGCCGGCCGCCCGTGGCTCGGTGCTGTCTGCTGACTCGGCCGGACCTCGCGGGCGTCTGCGTGGGCGCAAAGCCGGCCGCGCAAGGACGCGCTACTGACCGCTGTCCCAGATGTCGCGGAGCTTCTCCTGGTTTGCGATCTCGATGAGCTGGCGCTGCCGATCGATCTCCTTCTGCGCGTGGCTCCGCCAGGTCGGGTCGCTCGTGGCCTGCTGGAGCCTTCCGATGGCCGCCTCGTACTTCGCGACGGCGTCCTCGTGATGCCCGTTGCGCTGCAGCCCAGCGCCTTCCTTCTCGAGCGCCTTGGCCCACGCGATGTACGCGCTGCCGTTGCCCGGGGAGATCTCGAGCAGCTGGCGCGCGGTCGCCACGGCCTTGTCGTGAGCGCCCATGTCGTTGTAGGCGTCGGCCAGCGCGGCCACGTAGTCGGGGTTGCTCGGCTGGAGCGCGACCAGTTCCTTGTACTGCTCGGCAACCTTGTCGGCGCGACCGAGGGTCCGGTAGACGTTGGCCAGATTGGCCCTGGTAGAAAAGTCCTGGGGATTCCGCGCCAGCACGGTGAGGAAGAGCTGCTCCGCCGACTCGTGGTCCCCGACCTTCATGTAGAGGAACCCGAGAATCGAGAGGGCGTACTCGCTCGCTGCGCCGAAGTCCCGGACCCTCTCGTAGGCCGCGATCGCCTGGTCGTACATCTTCGCGCGGTAGTAGAGCTGCGCGAGCGACTGCGTCGAGCGCGCGTCATCGGGCGTCAGCTCCTGCGCCCTCCGATACGCGTTCACCGCGGCCAGGTCCATCTCCATCTTCTCGTAGGCGTACCCAAGATTCAGATAGGCGTCCGCGTTCGTCGCGTCGAGCTGCACCGCCACGACGTACTCCTCGACCGAGCTCTGATAGTCCCCGGTCACGAAGTACGCGTACGCGAGCGACGTGTGCGCGTAGGGATCGTCGGGCGCGATGTCGCGGGCCGCGCGGTACATCTCGAGCGACTTCTCGAACTCCTGCGTCTCCACGAGGTAGAGACGCCCGATCCCGTAGTAGGCATCCACGTACGTCGGGTCGAGGCCGATCGCCTTCTCGTAGTTCTCGATCGCCTTACCTATCTCACGGACGCGCGCGAACTCGCCCGCGCTGTTGGCGGCGCGCTCGGCCGGCGAGATATCTCTCCGTGGTCCGGTGTCCTCGGCCCCCTTGATGGTAAGGAGCTGCCCCTCGTCCTCGACCGGCATCGTTCCGATGCAGCCCGGGAGGAACGTGGCCAGCGGAATCGCCAACAGCAGCACCCACACCCAGGTCGGTCTACGTCTCAACATACGATCGCCTCTCTCTTCCTGCCTCTCAGAGCTGACGAGTCCTGTCTTCCGTTGTCCGAAGGCCGCAGGCGCGGGGTCCGCCGCCCGGAACGGCGCACCGGAGCGGTCCCCTCGTCACTGATCGTCTCCTCGGAACTCCCTGATCATCTCGATGTTCTCTCGGCAGATCTGCGCCGCGGGGCTCTCGGGGGCGCTCTCGATCACGAGCTCCCACTCCCGTATCGCCTCGTCGAAGATCTGCGCGTCGGCGAACGCGACACCCATGTTGAAGTGCCCCTCGACCGTCGCCGCATCGAGCAGGATCGCCTTCCGGTACATCTCCACGGCATCGTCAAACTGCCGCCGCGCGTAGTACGTGCTCCCGAGATTGCTGTAGATCATCGGGTTGTCGGGATCGAGCCGGAGCGCCTTCTCGAGCACGTTCACCGCCTCGTGGAGGTCTCCTCGGTCCGAGTAGATCGAGCCGATGTTCAGCCAGACCCCCGCGTGTGTCGAGTCGATCTCCGCTGCCTCGAGGTAGACGTCGAGCGCGTCGTCCATCATGTTGCCCTCGTAGAGCGCGTTCCCGAGCTCGATGACGTATTCGATGTCGCCCTCGTGCTCCTCGGCGGCTCGACGCGTCTCCTCGATGAGCGCCAGCTCGGCCGCCTGTTCGACGCTCTCCCCCTCGTCCGCGGCAATCGAAACCGCGGCCCAGACGAGGAGCAGAGCCAGCGCCAGCCACGCCGTTCGTGATGTCGGTGTCATCGGTGCCATGAGCCTGCTTCCTCCGTGCCCCTCTGAGACGTTCGGTTCAGTCCGCCGGTTGGGCGGGATCACGCTACTCCTCGGGCACGCTCTCCACCCGGAGCTTGACGATCGTGTCGGGGTCGCCACGGACCATGCCGTTGTCGGCCGCGGCGCCCATCTTCAGCGAGTCGATCACCTCCATGCCCTCGATCACCTCGCCGAACGCGGCGTACTCGCCGTCGAGACGCGACTGCGTCGCGTACACGATGAAGAACTGGCTTCCGGCCGAGTCCGGCTGGCCGCCGACCCGGGCCATCGAGACGACGCCGCGCACATGCTTGATCTTGGGATCGAACTCCGCCGGGATGGTCCAGCCGCAACCCCCCTTGCCCTGTTTGTGCTCGACGTCCCCGGTCTGCGCCATGAAGTTCGGGTAGACCCTGTGGAATTCGACGCCGTCGTAGCGGCCGCCATTCGCGAGGTGCACGAAGTTCACGACCGTGTTCGGGGCCTTGTCCTCCCAGAGCAGTATCTTGACCGTGCCCTTCGAGGTCTCCATCGTCGCGATCTTGCGACCCTCTGGCAGGAAGGGAACCTCCATCGTCCGCTTGGCACCGATCGACCCCTTCTTCTCGCTCTCGAAGTACGTCAGAGTCGCCGTCACCTGCTCGACCTCCTCCGCCGGTTCCTGAGTCTCCTCCGCCGGCGCGCTCTTCCTCTCGGCCGGCTCCTGCCTTTCGTTCGAGAGGCCTGGCGACTCCGCCTGCGTGTCCTGCGATCCGTGATCGCCCCCGCTTCCCGCCGACGCCGTCAGCGTGAGCCCGAGACAGACTAAGATCGCGATTGCGGGCACCGTCCTCGTCCAACTCCGCATGATGTCCTCCCGTGGATGGAACCGACGTGAACTACACTGCGTCCTTTGAACACAATCTAACCGGGCCCCGTTCCGACTGTCAAGCGGGTTCTGGCACAAGGCTCCAGCGCTGGGCATCGTTTGACCCGGCCGCGTGGCCGGGGTACAATCTCCGTGACAGACAAGAGCGCGGCCCCGCGCCCCGCGGGGGTCCGCGGAGGGCCTGAGAGGGCGGGCTCCTTTGGGCCACGCCCTCTTTGGCCGCCGTTCCGAGCGGCGGCCCGGGAGACACCAATGGAAGTGCAGCAGGAACTCGCGGTCAGATTGCGTGAGGCGGACAGCGCTCGGGGATTCGCGGACATCATCCGCGCGGGCGAGGCCGACTTCGTGGACCTCAGGTACGTCGATCTACCCGGCAGATGGCGACACGTGACGCTGCCGACGACCCACTTCGACCCGTCGATCTTCGAGCGCGGCGTCGGGTTCGACGGCTCGAGCGTCCCCGGCTTCAAGACGGTCGAGACGGGTGACATGGTCCTCCTCCCCGATCGTTCCACGGCACTCGTCGACGAGTACGGCGACCACATCGTCGTCTCGATGATCGCGACGGCGGCGGAGGCGGACACGAGAGTGCCGTTCCCGCTCGATCCTCGGATCATCGCCGCCGGGGCGGAGGAGGTCCTTCGTCGATCGGGTCACGCGGACGTCAGCCTCTGGAGTCCCGAACTCGAGTTCTACGTCTTCTCGTCGGTCGACTACGGCGACGACGCGAGCGGCGCGCACTACGCCGTCGCTTCCGACGAGGCCGGGTGGGTCGATGCCGACGAACCTGCGCCCGGGCTCGGCTACCGCATCCAGCCGCGCTCCGGCTACCAGGCCGTCCCCCCGAGCGACGCGCACTTCGATCTCAGGAACGAGATCGTCGCGCGCATGGAGGAGGCCGGGATCCCCGTCAAGTACCACCACCACGAGAACGGCGCCGCCGGCCAGATGGAGATCGAGATCCACGGCGAGCCGCTGGTCCGGTCGGCCGATCACCTCATGCTCGGCAAGCACATCGTCCGGAACACGGCGGCCGACTGGGACGTCGCGGCGACCTTCATGCCCAAGCCCCTGCCGGAGGAAGCGGGCAGCGGGCTTCACTTCCACGTCCGGCTCGTCCGCGGTGACGAGGCGGTTCTCCACGGCGAGGAAGGGTACGCGGGGCTCTCCCGGAAGGCGCTCGCCTTCATCGGCGGCATCCTGGCCCACGGCCGCGCGCTCACCGCGATCACGAATCCGAGCACGAACTCGTACCGGCGGCTCCAGCCCGGGCACGAGGCGCCGACGAATCTCTGCTTCTCGGCGGGGAACCGCAGCGCGGCCATCCGGATCCCGAAGTACGCGACCGAGCCCGAGATGAAGACGATCGAGTACCGGCCGGCCGACGCGACGTCGAATCCCTACCTCGTCATGGCGGCCCTCGTCGCCGCCGGCCTCGACGGCATGGAGAAGGCGATCGATCCGAAGGAACGCGGGTTCGGGCCGTTCGACCGGAACATCCACGATCTGCCTCCGGAGGAGCGCGCCAGGATCTCGCCGATCCCCGTGTGCCTCGACGAGGCGCTCCACGAGCTCAAGAAGGACGGCGGCTTCCTCGCGGCGTCCGGCATCTTCCCTGCGGATTTCGTCCCCGCGTGGATCGACCTCAAGCGCAAGGAGATCGAGGCCATCGCGACGAGACCGCACCCGACCGAGTACGCACTCTACTTCGATTGCTGATCCACCGCGTGTGGCCGGTCGGAGAACGAGAGGCGCCCCGGGATCACCGGGGCGCTTCCTGGTGAGAGGCCGTGTGGCTGCAAGCAGGTGCTGCTAGCGAATCTCCGGCGACGGCTCAGCCCCGGGGGGCCGGGGACTCCGGAGGGACTCGCCGAGAGCGAGGGACGCGATCTCGCGCTCGCCCGTGGCCGAATCGACCTCCTCGAGCTGAGGACCTGCGATCACGTCCCATCGCAGGTACCACACCTCGCCCGGCTTGACGTATACCCTGGCCTGCTCGTTGTAGGGCGAGTTCGCGGCGATGGTAACTTCGCCGCCCGGAGTCACATGAGCGTAGTAGGTGCCGTTCGTAACCCTCGCTACGCGATGGGAGTTGATCCACAGCGTCCAGTCCGCCGCGCATCCGAGGAATCTGCTGTTCCGATAGACGTAGACGACTGCCTCGTAGTCAGGATCGATCTCGATGGGCCTGAACCGAGGACCACTCGCGGCGCAACCCACCCCCACAGCGATAGCCACTGGCAGGAAAACGCTCAGGAACAGGCATCTCACCCAACCACGACAGAGCATGCGACGCTCATCTCCTTTCGCTCGATCAGAGTTCGGCGTTCCGCGTGTCCGTCCGCGTCACGGGCCACACACTTGACGTCATCGGATCGTTCGCGTCAGAGGTCGAAGGTCAGCCCGGCAGCGATGAGCATGATCATGCCGTTGCTGTCCGGGTAGGTCTGCATGTAGTAGTCCGTCCGCGTCCCGGCGTACAGGATGTCCGCCGAGGCGCTGAGATTCAAACCCAGCCGTGGCGTCAGCCCGATCACGACGCCTCCGGCGAGGCGAAGCACCCCCTGCTGGTCATGAATTGTGAAGGAAGCGAGGTCCTCGCACGACGCGCCGCTGCAGACCTCCCCGCCAACCGTGAGATGGTTGTCGAGCACGCCGACACCGAAGAGGCCGTAGACGTACGAGTCCGCGCCGATCATCCGGCTGGTCACGCCGAACTCGAGAACGTGGTGGTGAACCACGAGCTCCTCCATGACCATATAGACGTCGCGCCCCAAATCGTCGACACCCAGGGGATAACGGACGTCGTCAGGCGCCGGGGCGCTGCGGGCATACGAGTAGGACAGGAAGAAGCGGCTGCCTCGACGCTCGGATTCCGAGAAGTGATACCGGACACGAGCCTGCATGAGCGGTCCGGATCCGAAGCCCAAGTAGTACTCGTCGCCCCCGGTGTTCGCGAGCCCGCCCATGGCCGTGACGGCGAAGGAGCGCAGGCCTCTCGGATCCGCCGCGAGAAGCCCCGCCTTCGAGGTGCGCGCGACTCCCGTCTCCGAAGGGAGCTCCTCCGGGATGTCCTCTTCGTCCCACGGGTATGTCAGGATCGTCTCCCCGTCCCCGAGGTGAACCGACGCGATGTCTCTCCCCCAGATCAAGCGAAAGGAGACCGGCCCCTCAGGGTCGATCCGGACGGCATCCTCGCTCACTGCTAGCAGCACGCCCTTTACTTCGCTTCCGTCCCTGAGGCGGACGGTCGCTTCCCGCAGATCCGGCTCCTCGGCGTCAGACGCGGCTGGGGCCATGATGACGAGCGCCGCTACTACGATCAGCCCCGCCACGACAGACAGCCGTGCGGCCGCTTGTCGCGTCGCAGAACGGGATCCTGCGCAGGCCGGGGAACGTCTATCCATCGAGATGGTCCTCCGAACGCTCGAGATCGAGAGACAGGATCGTGACGCGGTTCCCGGCGATGGCCACGAGGCTCCCTCGGTCGACGCGCCAGTTCGACGACTCCATCGGAATGCCCAGCAGCGTCTCCACTTCGGGCTCGACC
Organism: bacterium; assembly: GCA_025774545.1. Classification (GTDB taxonomy): domain Bacteria; phylum Joyebacterota; class Joyebacteria; order Joyebacterales; family Joyebacteraceae; genus JALGVU01. The sequence continues at coordinate 10,640 of JALGVU010000009.1, forward strand.
TGAACCGCGAAGAGGTGTCGTCCCCCGGGGCCCTCCATCCAGGTCACTCCGTTCACCTCGAAGGTCCTGCTCTGGGTTTCCGTTCCCACGGTCCCGGCAGGTGCGGCTTCACTGGTGGCGGGATAGCGAAGCCCCTCCATGAGAAGATCCACGAAGTCCGTCACCTCGAGCGGGGCGTCGCCCGCCAGAACGATCCCGCGAGTCGTCCGCAGCGGCAGCGGAATCGTGTCCGCTAGGAAATCCTGAAACCGCCCCTGGTTCCGTGCTGCGTCGACGATCCCGAGAAGGGTGAGGTCGGGTGCCATCTGGTACAGCTGTTTCTCCGTGAGGAGATAGTGATGCGAGCCCGCATACGTAGCGGACACGACGTTCTCCCACTCCTCCTCGTCCGCGTGTGTCGTGTGCGATGCCCTTGTCCGACGCCGGTCGGTCTCCGGCCTGCCCGCGCCGGGTGTCTCCCCGATTGTGACCTGGCCGACAATCGATCCCGAGTCTTTCGTCACGAGGATGATCGTCGGCGGCTCCGAGGGCTTCATGACGTAGTCGACGTAAGTGTATCCCAATCCGACGACGCCGATGTTCTCGTCCGCGTCGTAGATCCACATGCTGCCGAGCTCGTCGCCGAGATCGGCCTCCCAGAGAGACTCGCCGCTGTCGCCGTCGAGGCACACGAGCTTCTTTCGAGCGGCGAAGAAGACACGGCCGTCGACTTCGAGCGGCTGAGAGCACACGTTGTGCGTCAGCTCAGCATGGCTGCTTCCGACATACGGGGCACCCACCAGCGCTCCGAGGACCCCGAGGGCAACGTCTTTGGCGAACGCCTTGCCGGTCGCGCGGTGACACGTTGAGGCCGGGTAGTCCCAACCCGCACCGTCCTCGAACCGGAACCCGTGGAGTTCGTCCGTGACGACGTAGCACCAATCGCCCTCGCGGTAGGTCTGGAGGAAGCCCTGCCAGGAACCACCCTTTCGCTCCCAGATGGTCTCGCCGGTGGTCAGATCGACACGCGAAAACTCTTTCGCCGTCAGGCTCAGGATGACGTCTCCTGGGTCCACGTACTTGAGGTTCGGTGGCGCGTCGCGCAGGAACGCGCCCGTTGCCGCGTCATACACCTTGTCCTTGCCGGCGTAGCTCAGCACCGCGACACCGTCGATGATGATGTTCAGGTTTGGATTCCCGATGGCGGTCCACTTCACGTCGCCGGTCGCCGTGTCGTAGATCATGTACTCGCTGCGTCCCTCGGAGACGGCTCCACCCTGTGGTTGGTAGCGAGCCAGCAGCAGCCCGGAGGCGGGATCGTACCTGGCCGCTCCCACGATCCCGGGCAGCGTCACTTCGAGGCCGGCCACCAACACCTCCCCGTCCGGTGATTCGTGCCGCACCGGGTGCTGCTCGACCGTCGGCGACGTGTCCACGAGCGTCATCTCGAACTTCGGCCCCGCGCAGCCGGCCAGAGCGGCGACCAGGGCCACAAGGGAAGCGCAACGCATGAGAAGCCCCCCACTGCCGAGAGCCTCGTTCACGCCTGCTCGAGTCTCCATAGCCAGCCTCCTCCTACTGCTTCGGCCTCACCTGTGGTGAAAGCACCACGGTATCGCCCTCAGGCAGCACGCTGTGTTCGTGATGACCCATCATATCAGATGCGACAGAAGGACACAAGCTATCGTCGCGAGTCGGGTGTGGCATCGCGGATCACAGCAAGAGCGGAACCCGCCGCAGTATAGGCAGTGACCGCGCGTTCTGACTGACTCGAGAGCTGGAGAAGATCAGGGGGGATCGACGCCGCGGTCACCTCCGGAGCGCCTTACTTCGGCTCGCTGAGCACCGGGGCCGGTCGCAGGGTGTGATCGAGGACCTCCGCCCGAGAGATCGCGGCGAGCCTCTCGCGGTGACCTCACGGCCTCAGGCGCGAGAGCATCCTGGGGAACGGGATCGTCTCCCGGATGTGCGCGAGGCCGCAGATCCAGGTGACGAGGCGCTCGATGCCCATGCCGAATCCTCCGTGCGGCACGGAGCCGTAGCGTCTCAGATCCAGGTACCACGCGTACTCCTCGCGCGGCATCCCGGCCTCCGCGATCCTCCGTTCGAGCACGTCGAGGTGCTCGACGCGCTGGCCGCCCCCGACGATCTCCCCGTAGCCCTCAGGCGCGAGCATGTCGACCGAGAGCGTCACGGCCGGGTCGTCGGGATCGTCCTCCATGTAGAACGGCTTCACGTCACGCGGGTAGCGGTGCACCAGGACGGGCCGATCGAACTGCTGCGAGAGCACGGTCTCGTGCTCCGCACCGAAGTCGACGCCCCACTCGACGTCCTGGCCCGACGCCTTGAGTCTCTCGACGGCCTCGCCGTAGGCGATGCGCGGGAACGGCGGCTCGACCCGGCGGAGCGGCTCGAGGTCGCGCTCGAGGATCCCGAGTTCGGGTTCCCTCTTCGAGAGCACCTCCCGCACGATCTCGCAGACCATCTCCTCCTGGATGTCCATGATCTCGTCGAGGTCGGCGTAGGCGATCTCCGGCTCGATCTGCCAGAACTCGATCAGGTGGCGTCGCGTCTTGGCCTTCTCCGCGCGGAAGGCCGGCCCGAGGCAATAGACCTTCCCGAACGCCATCGCGGTCGCCTCGTTGTAGAGCTGTCCGCTCTGCGAGAGGTAGGCGTCCTCGTCGAAGTAACGCGTCGCGAAGAGCGTGGTGGTCCCCTCGCACGCCGCCGGCGTGAGGATCGGGGTGTCGAGGAGCGTGTATCCGCGGGAATCGAAGTAGCGCCGGGCCGCGGCAATGACGGTCGCCCTGACACGGAGCACGGCGAACTGCCTGGAGGAACGGATCCAGAGGTGCCGGTGGTCCATGAGGAAGGACGTTCCGTGTTCCTTCCTCGAGATCGGGTACTCCTCTGCGACGTGGACGACCTCGACGCTGTCCGCGGCCAGCTCGTAGCCGCCGGGAGCACGGTCGTCCTTCGCAACGGTTCCGGTGACGCGGAGCGACGACTCCTGCGTCAGCCCGTCCAGCTCAGCGAACGACTCGTCGCCGACGTCGGACCGGCTCGCGACGCACTGGATGAAGCCGGTGCCGTCGCGCACCTGCAGGAACTGGATCTTGCCGCTCGACCGCTTGCCCGCGAGCCAGCCCTCGAGCGTCACCGTCTCGCCGACGTGGTTGCCGATGTCCTCGATGTAGCAGCGAACTCTCACGCGTTCCCCCTGATCGCCGGCCTCGATCTTCCTTCCGCCCGTGCGAGCGCCGGCGCCGCGCTCCCCACGGTTCCGTCTCGGCCATTGCTCGACCTTCGAAGCCGTCCTCGGCCGGGCCCGGTGCCACGGGCCTATCCTCCCGCCAACTCCGCCAGTCGCTCGATCGCCTCGTCGGGCCCGTCGACGAGCAGGACGTCGCCCTCCTCGAGCGTGTCCTCGGGCCCCGGCATCTCCGTCGCCGCTCGCGGACGATCCTCGCACTCGGGCTTGATGACCGCCACCACGTTCAGCTCGTAGCGCTGCCGGAACTTGAGCGAGGCGAGCGTCTTCCCCCACATCTCCTTAGGAACCTCGACCCGCGCGAGGCTCACACCGTGCGAGAGCTCGACCATGTCGACGAGGCTCGGACTCGTGAGCTGCTGCGCGAGCCGCTTCGCGACGATCTCCTCGACGAGCACGACGTCGTCGGCCTTCACGAGTTTGAGGATCTTCTCCTCCTCCTTCGTCGTGGCGCGGGAGATCACGGGCTCGATACCGAATCCCTTCAGTATTGAGGTCGTCAGCACGGCCGCCTGGAAGTTCTCGCCGATCGCGACGAGGGCCGCGTCGACCGTGTCGATGCCCTGCTTCATGAGCGCGTCCCGGTTCGTGGAGTCGAGCCGCACGGCCAGCGTGACCTCGTCGGCGATCGCCTGGACGAGGTCGTGGTCGACGTCGACGGCGATGACCTCGAAGTCGGCGTGCTTCGCGAGCTCCCTCGCCACCGTCCGTCCGAGAAGCCCCAGTCCGATCACTGCAAATCGCTTCATGAAGGTCCTCCGCCATCGCCCTGCGCCTGTCTCACTCGGAGTCGGAGGGGTCGGGCGGCTAGCCGATCACGACCCGTCCGTCCGGATAGTCGTAGTCGAGCGCCTCACGCCGCTGGCCGATCGCCATGGCGAGCGTCAACGGTCCGATCCGGCCGGTCAACATGATGACCATGAGGACGATCTTCCCCACGGGAGAAAGGGCCGGCGTGATGCCCGTGGAGAGCCCGACCGTCCCGAAGGCCGAGACTACCTCAAAGAGCACGGCGCTCAAAGCCAATTTCTCGACGGCGAGGAGCACGAAGGAGCCGACGCACACGACCAGGATGCCCATCGCCACGACGACGAGCGCCTCGCGGACGATCCACTCCGGGATACGCCGCTTGAAGATCTCGGCGCGCGTTCCACCGCCGAACATCGACTTCATCGAGGTGAGTACGATCGCGAAGGTCGACGTCTTCACGCCGCCGGCGGTGCCGCCGGGGGAACCGCCGATGAACATGAGCGCCGCGAGAAGGAAGAGCGTCGGAAGCGCGAGGTCGGCCGTCGTCGTGGTGTTGAAGCCTGCGGTTCTCGCCGTCACCGAGGCGAACCACGCCGCCATGATCCTCTCTCCCCACGTCTTCCCGGCGAACGCGTCGCCCTCGAGTTCGAGCACGAAGAAGAGGAACGTCCCGATCACGAGGAGCGCGAGCGTCGTCGTCAGCACGAGCTTCGAATGGAGCGACCAGCGATTCGTCGTCGATTCGGGGCGCGCCTCCAACACGCGGCGGCCGAGGATGTTCATGATCACGGGGAACCCGAGTCCGCCGACGATGATGAGCGTGGTGACGAGGCCCATGATGTCCGGACGGCCGACGTAGCGCACGAAGCTGTCGGAGAAGAGCGAAAAACCCGCGTTGCAGAAGGCGGATATCGAGTGGAAGATCGACGTCCAGGCGGCGGCGCCCGCCGTGCCGTAGGCGGATCGTGTCATCACGTAGAGGAGCCACGCCCCAGCGGCCTCCATGAGGAACGTGATCCCGATCATGTAGCGGAGCGTGCGGCCGATCCGCCCGATCGACTCGAACGTGAGGACCCCCCGAAGAACGAGGCTCTCACGGACACCGAGACCCCTTCGCACGACGATCGCGAAGAACGCGGTGAGCGTGATGAGCCCGAGCCCACCGATCTGAATGAGCGCGAGGATGATGCCCTGGCCGAAGCCCGTGAAGTGGCTCCCCGTGTCGACCACGATGAGCCCCGTCACGCAGACGGCCGACGTTGCGGAGAAGAACGCGTCGACGACCGGGAGCGAGCCCTCGACCGTCGCCTTCGGCGTCAGGAGGAGGCCCGTGCCCAGGAGAATGACGAGGACGAACGACATGATCACGGTGCGGGACGGATGCAGTCGGAGCGACGCGATCCGGCGGTTGGCGCGCACCGCCTGGCCGACGATGAGGAAGACGAGGTAGATCTGGAGAACGATGATGTAGCCCTTGGCGAGGGAGAGGACGCTGCGTCCCGCGAGGAAGGCGGGAAGCCACCCGCGCCCGGCAAGGTGCCACACGAGCACGAGCTGCCCGACGATGAGGCCCAAGATCAGGAGCATCGGCCAGCGCGACTTCAGATGCTCGAGACGCCTTCTGGAGAGGCCGAACCGGATCACCGCGTCGAGGATGAAGACCCCGACGACGATCAGGTCGATGAGGTGGATCAGGTGTTCCTCGGCCTCGCTCAGGTGGAACCCGTATTCCAGGATCAGCGCGACCATGGCGATCGCCGCGACGCCGAACATGACCCTGGAGAGCCAGACCAAGACCCTCTCTCTGCCCATGCGGACTCCCTCAAGGTGCGAGCAATGCCGAGAGGATACGGAGGCATCTTCCGGGATGTCAACGGAAAAGCCCGCGGGCGGGGCCCGGGGGCGGGCACGATGCGCCTGTCAACACGGTCTCTGCGCGGCTACGGCGTCCCACGGCCGGGGTAGACGATCCCGAAGCGCGCCCTGTAGTAGGCCCGAGAGAGAACGAAGACGATCGCGAGGAGTGCGAGGAGATAGAGAGAGCCTGCTCCGATGATGAGTGCGAAGACCGCGACCGCGACCTGGTTCGCGGTGACGCGGTCCTTTCGAGCGCCGGTCCTCATGGCCAGCGCCATGAGCGGGATCGACAGGACGGGCCCGAAGATCGCCAGGCGGTCACCGGCGACGACGCCGACAGCCGCGCCGGCAGCGAGAAGCGAGATGGCGAGGACGCTCGTCCCTCTCTCCCCGAGAACCGCCCCCGTGGTTCTCATGCCCTGCGCCCTGTCCCCGGGGACATCGAGTATCGTGGTCGAAGCGATGACGCCTGCCACCGCGAGAGAGTACGAGAGCGCGGGAAGCGCGAGCGGGAGCGCGGGCCGGGCGACGGCCGCCCAGCCGGCCGCGGTCGCCGCGCAGCCGAAGCCCAGGGCGTTCCACACGAGGTCGAGCGGCGCCCGCGTCTTGGCGCGCACCGGAGGCGCCGAGTAGGTGATCGAGAGGAGCAGGCTCGCCGCAGCCACCCAGCGGAATCCCGACGAGAGCGGGATCGCGAGGAGCAGAGCAGCGCACCACACGATCGCGAGTTCGACCCACGCAGCGCGGACCGACACGATCTCCCTCGGCAGGAAGAAGAGCTTGTCGTTGCGGCGATCGGTCTCGATGTCGTGAATCTGGTTGAGGAGATAGCCGCCACCCAGCACGGCCGTCATCGAGAGGAGCCCCAGGAGAAGATCCCGGGGCGGATACCAGAGAGGCAGAGGCACGCCCGTCGCGCGGGCGGCCAACCGTGCCCCTGCGACGTAGAATATCCAGAGGGGTACGAGCGCCGCCGGCCGCAGGATGAAGATGAAGTCGAAGACGCGGAGCCGCGGGGTCGAGGCGCCGCCGGCATTCGACATGGGTTCTCCGCTCTCAGGGCTCGGAGTCGCCGTGACCGCCGGTGTGGCCGAATCCACCGTCCTGGCGGGCCGTCGTCGCGAGCTCGGCCGCCTCTCTCCACACAACGCGCTCGACGCTGGTGACCACGAGCTGAGCGATCCGGTCTCCCCGTTCGACGCGGAACGGCTCACCACCGAGGTTCGCGAGGATCACGCCGATCTCGCCACGGTAGTCCGAGTCGATCGTCCCCGGGCCGTTCAGAACGCAGACGCCGTGACGCAGAGCGAGGCCGCTGCGTGAACGGACCTGCGCCTCGAAGCCTGCCGGAACCGCGATCGCGAGTCCGGTCGGAACGAGCGCTCGCTCGCCCGGATCGATCACGAGCGGCTCTCTGACCGCAGCGTGCACGTCCATGCCGGACGCCCCGTCGCTCATGGCGCGCGGCGCGGGAAGCCCGTCGCTCCCCGGAAGCCTCCGGAGCTCGATCTCGAGCACGCCCATGTGTCCTGCCCCCACGGTCAGGCGGAACGCCGCTCCCCGCAATCGCGGGGAGCGGCGCACCTGCTCTAGCGTCTGCGCGACTTCTCGCCGCTCCGTCCCGCCGCCGGCCGGCCACCGGGCCTGCCCGACGGTCTGCCGCGTCCACGCCCGCCGCGGTCGCCGCCCGAGGGCCGACGTTCCTCTTCGACGTATCCTTCGGGCTTCGGAAGGAGCGCCCTCCTCGACAGCCGGACCTTCCCGCTGTCGTCGATCCCGATGACCTTGACCTTGACGGACTCGCCCATCTTGACGACGTCCTCGACGCTACGGACCCTGTGGTACTCGAGTTCGGAGATGTGCACGAGCCCGTCACGGTTCGGCAGGAACTCGATGAACGCCCCGAAGTCCGTGATGCTCCTGACGACGCCCTCGTAGATCTCGCCGATCTTGGGCTCCTTGGTCATGAGCTCGATCGTCTCGCGGGCGCGGTCGACGCCCTCCTGGGACTGCCCGGAGATCTTGACGATGCCCTCGTCGTTGATGTCGATGCTGCTCTCGGTCTCCTCCTGGAGCTTCCGAATGACGCGGCCGCCCGGACCGATGATCTCCCCGATCTTCTCGGTCGGAACCTGGATCATCACGATTCGGGGCGCGTAGGCCGAGAGATCGGGCCGAGGCTCCGCCAGCGAGGCGTCCATCTCGTCCAGGATGTGCAGCCTGGCCTTCTTCGCCTGCGTGAGGGCCTCAGACAGGAGCTGCGTCGGGATCGCTCCGATCTTCGAATCGAGCTGGAAGGCCGTGATGCCCTCTCTCGTGCCTGCCAGCTTGAAGTCCATGTCGCCCAGATAGTCCTCGACGCCGAGGATGTCGGTGAGGATCGCGTAGCGGTCGCCCTCCTTCACGAGCCCCATCGCGACGCCGGCGACGGCCGACTTGATGGGGGCGCCTGCGTCCATCAACGCGAGCGACCCCGCACAGACGGTCGCCATGCTCGAGGAGCCGTTCGATTCGAGGATGTCGGAGACGAGCCGGATCGTGTAGGGAAAGACGTCGTCCGTGGGGATGACCGGCTGGATCGAGCGCTCGGCGAGGGCGCCGTGCCCGATCTCGCGACGGCCCGGTCCTCTGAACGGCCGGACCTCACCCACCGAGAACGGAGGGAAGTTGTAGTGCAGCATGTAGCTCTTCCACGACTCGCCCTCGAGCGCGTCGATCTTCTGCTCGTCGCTCGACGACCCGAGGGTCGCCACGACCAGCGCCTGAGTCTCGCCGCGCGTGAAGACGGCCGACCCGTGCGTCCGCGGCAGAACCGAGGTCTCGCACGTGATGGGCCGAACCTGATCGAGGGAACGTCCGTCGCTCCGAACGCTCCGGTCGAGGATCAGCTTCCGCATCTCCTCCTTCTCGATCTTCTTCACGACGTCCGAGATTGCTCCCTCCTGCTCGGGGAACTCCTCCGCGAGCGCCGCGCGCGCGTCCTCGCGGATCGCGGCGATCACGTCGGACCGTTTGTGCTTGTCGCTCCCGTCGGCGGGCTGCACGGCATCGCGAATCCGGTCGGTCGCCATCGAGCGCACGCGTTCCTCGAGGCCTTCCGGGAACACCTTCGGAGGAACCACGAACGGAACGATCTCGACCCTCGACAGAAGATCCTTCTGAAGCGCGATGACCTCCCTGATCGCGCCGTGCCCCAGCTCAAGCGCGCGCTGCATCACGTCCTCGGGCAGCTCGAGCGCGCCGCCCTCGACCATCACGACGGCGTCGTCGGTCCCCGCCACGACCAGATTGAGCTTGCTCGATTCGAGCTGCTCGAAGGTCGGGTTGATGACGAGCTCATCGTCGATCAGGCCGACTCTGACGGCCCCGATCGGCCCCTCGAACGGGACGCCGGAGAGGCAGAGAGCCGTGCTCGCCCCGATGATCCCCAGGATGTCCGAGTCGTTCTCGCCGTCCGCGGACAGCACGGTCACGACGACCTGGACCTCGTGCCTCATGTGATCAGGCAGGAGGGGCCTCACCGGACGGTCGATGAGCCGGCAGCTCAGGACCTCCTTGGTCTGCGGGCGTCCCTCACGCTTGAAGAACCCGCCGGGGATCTTCCCGGCTGCGTAGAACTTCTCTCTGTACTCGACGAAGAGCGGAAGGTAATCCCGGTCGATCTCCTTCTTCGAGTTCTGAGCGGTCGCCAGGATCACGGTGTCGCCGTAGCGCACCAGAGCCGAGCCGGCCGCCTGTCTTGCCAGCCTGCCCGTTTCGATCTCGAGGCTTCTCCCCGCCCAGTCCATCACGACTTTGTGCATGTTCTCCTCCATGGCCGCCTGCCCTTCCAGAACAAGACCCTCCCGATTGCTCGCGGGAGGGCCAGCACAGGGCGCGCGGCGCGTCGGCTCAATGAGCCTATCGACGCAACCCAAGTTGCTTGATGACCAGCTTGTAGCTCGCCGGCTTGTGCTCCTTGAGATAGTTGAGAAGCCGGCGCCTCTTCCCCACCATCTTGAGAAGGCCCAATCTCGAGTGGTTGTCCTTCTTGTGCAGATCGAAGTGCTTCGAGAGGGTCTCGATCCTCTCGGTCAGGAGCGCGATCTGAACCTCCGCCGAACCGGTGTCGCCGGCGTGGGTCATAAAACGCGTGACGATCTCCTTCTTCTTCTCCTTTGTCAGCGACACTATCCAGCTCCTCCATGCCTCGAACAGAAAGCGCTCTTTCGGATCGAGGTCAACTTAGCACAACCCGCATGCACTGTCAAAAAGAAATTACGCGGGCCCTCTTGCGGGGCTTCCGGGCCCCGTCGCCGCTACGGCGTCGGCAGGCCCGTCGGACCGCCGCTCCTACGCCGGCGGCCCGCCCTCAGACCCGCCGTCGCTGCTCCCCGCCTGCCGCTCCGCGGCCAGGCTCCGGGCGCGGGCGACGTCCTCGCGGATCTGCTCCCTCAGGCCGTCCGCGCTCTCGAACGCCACGTCTCCCCGCAGGAGCCCCAGGACGTCGATCGAAAGCTCGATCCCGTACAGGTCCCGCTCGAGGTCGAAGACGTGGACCTCGGCCCGCCTCGCGCCCTCCCCGAACGTCGGCCGTCTCCCGACGTACATGACGCCCGGGCGTCCCTCGAGGCTCGGGATCTCCACGAGGTAGACCCCGTCGGCCGGCAGGAGCTTGCCGGGCGGCAGCTCGAGATTGGCCGTCGGGCTCGCGAGCGATCGTCCCCTCCCCGAGCCCTCGACGACGCGGCCGCGCAGGAAGTGCGGCCGGCCGAGCATGGCGCCCGCGTCCTCGACGTGTCCCTCCCTCACGCACTTCCGGATTCTGGAACTCGAGATCGGTCGCCCCTCGTGCATGACCGGCGGGACCACATCGAGCCCGTAGCCTCCGTGCGCTCCCAACTCCGAGAGCCGTCCCAGATCGCATTGTCTGTCGCGCCCCATGTGGAAGTCGTGGCCGAGCACGAGGTGCGACCCGCGCCCGACGCCGAGCCACGCCATGAAGTCGCGGGCGTCCTGTCCGGCCACGTCGGCCGTGAAGCGGACGACCACGACCGCGTCCAGGCCGCTCGGTTCGAGAAGCTCCACCTTCTCGTCCGTCGTCGTCAGAAGCGACGGGGCGTGGGCCGGCGCAACGACCGCCACCGGATGCGGATCGAACGTCACCGCGACCGACGTGCCCCCGCGGGCGCGCGCGCGCGCCACGAGCCGCCCCATCACGGCCGCGTGGCCGCGATGGAATCCGTCGAAGTTGCCGACGGTCACCGTCAGCTCGTCCGCCCGAAGCGGCCCGAGCTCCTCCGGTCGCTCGACGACCTTCACCTCGCGTCTCCTCCATCGCCCACGCGGCCGGCCTAGATCGGGTCGACGAAGACCCTCACCGGCTTCACCACGATTCCGCTGCCCTCGGCCGCGGTGCCCTCGCCCGCGCCGCTCTCGGGCCCATCGCCCTCGGCCGCGTCGCCCTCAGGCACGGCGCGCGAGAGCCGTCCGACCGCAACCAGGTCCGATCCGTTCGTCGTCAGCCGAACGTACGACGCATCGGCGGCGAGCCGTTCCCGCGATACCTCGATCGCGCCGCCGTTCGAGAGCGCGGACTCCTCCCACTCGCTCACCTCGAGCGCCGGGAACGGAGCCAGGGCCTCGAACATCGAGAGACCGATCGACTCCACGTCGGCGCGAACTCGCTCGATCTCGTCGAGCTTGAGCGCGCGATCGATCCCGAAACCTCCGACCCGCGTCCTTCGAAGGTCGGCGAGGTGCGCGCCGCAACCGAGCGCCTCGCCGACGTCGGCGGCGAGCGTGCGAACGTACGTCCCGCGCGAGCAGATCGCCTCGAATCCCACGGAGGGAGAGGCGAACTGGAGAAGCCGCAGCCGGCGAACCGTCACCTGCCGCGCCTCCCGATCGACGACGATCCCGCGTCTCGCGAGCACGTAGAGCGGCGTTCCGTCGCGCTTGAGCGCCGACACCATCGGTGGAACCTGTTGGATCTCACCCTCGAAACGTCCGAACGCCTCCTCGACGTCGGCGCGCGTGACGCCTCCCGCCTCCCTCTCGGCAATGACGCGGCCCTCGCCGTCCTGCGTGTCGGTCGCGATGCCGAGGGTCATGTGTCCCCGGTACTCCTTCTCCAAGTCGACGAGAAACTGCGCGAGACGGGTGGCCTTCCCCACCATGACGACGAGAACCCCGGTCGCGCCCGGATCGAGCGTTCCGCTGTGGCCGACCTTCCTCACGCGTGTCGCGCGCCGTATTCTGTCCACGACGTCGTGAGACGTCATCCCCGCCGGCTTGTCGACGATCAGCACACGTCCCAGGTCGCTCCCAGTCTTCACCAACGCCTCCCGGCCCGCAGGACGCTCAGCCGCAGGCTTGAACGAGCGCCTCGATGACCCGCTGCCTCACCTTCTCGATCGTTCCGTCCAGAAAGACCCCCGCCGCCGACGCGTGGCCTCCACCACCGAGGCCCCGCGCCACCTCGTTCACGTCGACGTCACCGAGCGAGCGGAGGCTGACGCGCACCCCTCCGTCCTCCTCTCTCATGAGGACGGAAACCTGTGAACCCCGGACGAGCCTGCCGTAGCCGGCCAGGCCTTCGATCTCCTCTCCGGTCGATCCCGCGTCCCGCCGCATCTCGTCGGTCAGGCTCATGACGATCACGCGCCCATCGAGCAGGCTCTCGGCGGACGAGAGGACCATCCCGAGGAGCTTCAGGCTTCCCAGAGGCTGCTCGCCGTAGACCCCCCGCGCGAGGGCGGAGGGATCCGCGCCCAGGCCGACCAGACCTGCCGCCGCGGCGAGCGTCCTTCCGTCGGTGTTGCCGTAGCGGAACGCCCCCGTGTCGGTGAGCACACCGACGTAGAGAAGCGACGCCACGGGACCCGAGATCCCGTCGAGCTCCGACAGCAGCTCGTAGAGGATCAGAGCGGTCGACGACGCCTCGACGTCGACCAGATTAAGATCCCCGAATCGCGCGTTGCCGGGATGGTGATCGATGTCGATCACGAGCCTCGCCCCCGAGATCGCCTCCGCGGCCGCTCCGGTGCGTCCGAGCTCCGGCGCGTCCAGCACGATGGCCACGTAGTCCTCGACGCCGGCGGGGAACGCGCTCAGAACGCGTTCGCGTGTGGGAAGAAAGCCGTAGGGATCGGGTACTCCGTCGGGAGAGAGTGGATAGGCGCGCGAGCCGCGCTCCTCGAGCCATTGGGCGAGCGCCATCATCGAGCCCAGGGAGTCGCCGTCCGGGCGACGGTGCGAGGCGAGCAGGAAGACGCCACCGTCCTCAAGCGTCCTCTGGATCCTCTCCCGCTCCCTCTGACTCTCGCTCGCGCTCTTCCTCATGAATCCGTTTCAGCACCTCGTTGATTCGGAGGTAGTTCTCCGACGACTCGTCCAGAACAAAGGTCAGCTCGGGCGCGGACCTGAGCCTCAGATTCCTCGAGAGTTCACCGCGCAAGAACCTGCGCGCCTTCCGGAGAAGGCGCATCGTCATGTCCTTCTCTTCCTCGTCGCCGAGCAGCCCAACGAAGACCTTGGCGTGCTTGAAGTCGTCCGAGAGCTCGAGCCGCGTGACCGTCACCATGCCGATCCGTGGGTCGCGCATCTTCCGATCGAGGGTGAAGCTGATCTCCCTCTTGATGGCCTCGGTGACCCTGAGAACGTGCTTGTTCGCCACGCGGACTCCTCGCGCGCGTCCGGATCGCTTGCCTCGCGCTGGAACGCGCTAGTCGATCTCGGTCGTGTGGTCGAGCAACTCGACCCTGGGATCCGACCGCACGAGATCGAGGACCTTCGAGAGCACCTCGTCAGCGAAACGGCGGTCGTTCGCCACCAGCGCGACGCCGAGCCGGACCCTCTGCCACACGTCCTGGTCACCGACGTCGGCGACCGAGACGTTGAACTTGGACTTGACCCTGTCCTTGAGGCTCCGGACGACCCGCCTCCTCGCCTTGAGCGAGTGGCTCTCCCGCACGCGGAGATCCAGCTCGAGGGTCCCGATGATCACGGTGCTCGTCCCCGATCGGTCGCCCTACGCGTTCAGCGGAGCGTCGCCGAGCTTCCTCGCGATCTCCTCGATGTCGTAGACCTCGATCAGATCGCCGGCCTGCATCTCGTCCAGACCCTCGATGCCTATCCCGCACTCGAAGCCCGTCTGCACCTCGCGCACGTCGTCCTTGAAGCGCTTGAGCGAGTCGATCGCTCCCTCGTGATAGACCATCTCCTCGCGGATGACGCGCGCCTTCGCGCCGCGCTTGACGGATCCCGAGAGCACGTAGCATCCTGCGATCAGGCCTCGGTTCGGGACCTTGAATGTCTCACGGACCTCAGCCTTTCCCACGACGACCTCGCGGCGCTCGGGTTCGAGCATGCCTTCCATCGCCGCCTTGATGTCCTCGACGGCCTCGTAGATGACCTTGTAGAGCCTGATCTCGACGTGCTCCCGCCGCGACAGGTCTCTCACCCGGACCGAGGCCCCGATGTGGAACCCCACGATGATCGCGTTCGAGGCCGCCGCCAGGAGAACGTCGGTTTCCGTGACGGCACCGACGGCCTTCCGGATCACCCGCACCTTGACCTCGGACGTCGACAGGGCCTCGAGCGCGTCGGCGAGCGCGCCGACCGACCCGTCGACGTCGCCCTTGATCACGAGCCGGAGCTCCTTCACCGCGCCCTGGAGGATCTGCTTGTGGAGATCCTCCAACGTCACCCTGTGCTGGAAGCGCGTCTGGCGCTCCCACTGCTGCTGGCGTCGCTTGGCACTGATCTCCCGCGCGAGCCGCTCGTCGGAGACGACGGCCAGGATGTCTCCGGCCTGCGGAACACCCGACAGACCGGACACCTGGACCGGTCTTGACGGACCGGCCTCCTCGACCGTCTCGCCCCGCTCGTTGTAGAGCGCTCGCGCCTTCCCGTCGGCGAGTCCCACGACGAACGGATCCGCGGGAGCGAAGGAGCCGGACTGCACCAGGACCGTGGCCACCACGCCGCGGCCGCGCTGCTTCTCGACTTCGATGACCACTCCCCGAGCGGGCCCCGAGCTGACCGCGGTCAGCTCCAGGAGCTCGGCCTGGAAGAGCACCTCCTCGATGAGCTTGCCGACGCCGTCGCCGGTCTTCGCGGACGTCTCAACCATCGTCGTGTCGCCACTCCACTCGGTCGAGACGAGTCCCTGGTTCGACAGCTCGGTCCGGACCTTGTCGGTGTTCGCGGTCGGGAGGTCGATCTTGTTGATCGCCACGACGATCGGAACTCCCGCCGCCCTGGCGTGATCGATCGCCTCCAGCGTCTGGGGCATCACCCCGTCGTTCGCGGCGACGACCAGCACCACGACGTCCGTGATCTTAGCGCCTCGGGCCCGCATGGCGGTGAAGGCCTCGTGCCCGGGCGTGTCCAGGAACGTGATCTTCTTGCCCTCGTGCACCACCTCGTACGCGCCGATGTGCTGCGTGATTCCTCCGGCCTCGCCGGCGACGACGTTCGTCGCCCGGATGTGGTCCAGGAGCAGCGTCTTCCCGTGATCGACGTGGCCCATGACGGCAACGACGGGCGCCCTCGGAACAGCCTCAGCGCCCTCCACGGCGGCCTCGAGCTGATCGTACAGGATGTCCTCGCCGTACTCCTTGAGGAACTCCACCTCCTCGCCGAAAGCGTCCGCCAGAAGGAGGATCGTGTCCTCGTCGAGCCGCTGGTTGATCGTGACCATCAGCCCCACGTCGAGGCACTTCTTGATCACGTCGTTCGGTGGAACGCCGAGCTGCTCGGCGAACTCGCCCACCGAGGCGAACTCGGGGATCTGGATCTTCTCGTCGACCTCTGCCGCGACCCCGCCTCCGGGACGATCGCGCTGGCGCCTTCTCCGGGGACGACGATCGCCGGAACCCGCCAGCGTCCTGCGAACGGTGTCCTCGACGGTCTTCTGATCGACTCGCGGCCTGCGCTTCCTCCGCTTCTTCCCCGCAGGCCCGTGCCTCGCCGGTGTCGCGGGGGCGGCCGTGGGAGCAGGCGGACGGCCGGCCGGCGCCGTTGCCGGCGCCTTGGCAGGAGCCGCCGCGGCCGTCGCCGTTTTTGACGGCGTCGTGGCGGGCGGGGTCTTCTTCCGCTCGCGCACGGCCTTCTTGACCTTCTTGGCGTACTCCTTCTTGACCGCCTCTTTCTCTTTCTCGAACTCCGCCCGCACCTTGTCGACGACGTCGTCCTCGATGGCGTTCATGTGGCTCTTGATCTCGAAGCCCAGCTTCTTGAGCATCCCGATCAATGCCTCACTCGATATCCGGAACTCCTTGGCTACCTGGTAGACCCTCTTCTTGGCCACGCACAACCTCCATCGGTGGTATCGGTCGCGATCGTGTGACATCCGGTGGTTGCTTCTCTAGGTGTCCTCGCGCTCCTCGTCGGAATCCCCGGAGTCGTCGTCGGTCGCGCTGCTGTCGTCCTCCTCGTCCTCCGAATCCTCATCGGAATCGGTGTCCTCGTCGGAGTCGTCGGCCGCAGCGTCGTCATCGGAGTCGTCCCCGGCGACCGCGTCGGCTTCCCCGTCCTCCGCCTGCCCATCGTCATCGGAGTCGTTCCCGGCGACCGCGTCGGCTTCCTCGTCCTCCGCCTGCCCATCGTCATCGGAGTCGTTCCCGACGACCGCGTCGGCTTCCCCATCCTCCGCCTGCCCATCGTCATCGGAGTCGTTCCCG